>NZ_JBIMJM010000030.1:0-26229 GCF_043674115.1 Streptococcus sp. A34
TTTCTATACTGAGTTGGGGAATTCTAGTATATCAGACGAACATGTCTTTTTTGTTGCACTTCATTTTACAACGCGGGGCGGTTTAAAAAGTGAAAAAAGTAAAGTAAAATATCTTGACGCCGACTGCTAGATTTGATACAATGGTAGACGGTATTGTTTACCCCATTTGAAAGGCCCCGGAACCTTCCAAATACCTTCGATGGGACGGAACACCCATCGCCCTGTAAACAAATATTACGAATTCGTATAGGAGAAATCATGAACAAAACAACTTTCATGGCTAAACCAGGCCAAGTTGAACGCAAATGGTACGTAGTAGACGCTACTGATGTACCTCTTGGACGTCTTTCTGCAGTAGTTGCTAGCGTACTTCGCGGAAAAAACAAACCAACTTTCACACCCCACACTGATACTGGTGACTTCGTTATCGTTATCAATGCTGAAAAAGTGAAATTGACTGGTAAAAAAGCGACTGACAAGATTTACTACACTCACTCAAACCACCCAGGTGGATTGAAATCAATCTCTGCTGGTGAATTGCGTTCTAAAAACGCTGTTCGTTTGATCGAGAAATCAGTTAAAGGTATGCTTCCACACAACACTTTGGGTCGTGCACAAGGCATGAAATTGAAAGTGTTTGTAGGCGCTGAGCACACTCACGCTGCACAACAACCAGAAGTACTTGATATTTCAGGTCTTATCTAAGGGAAAGGACGTAATCTAAATGGCACAAGCACAATACACAGGTACTGGTCGTCGTAAAAACGCGGTTGCACGCGTACGTTTGGTCCCAGGTACTGGTAAAATCACAGTAAACAAAAAAGATGTAGAAGAGTACATCCCACACGCTGACCTTCGTTTGGTGATCAACCAACCATTCGCAGTAACTTCAACACAAGGTTCATACGACGTTTTCGTTAACGTGAACGGTGGTGGTTACGGTGGTCAATCAGGTGCGATCCGTCACGGTATCGCGCGTGCATTGCTTCAAGTAGACCCAGATTTCCGCGATTCATTGAAACGTGCAGGCCTTCTTACACGTGACGCTCGTATGGTTGAACGTAAGAAACCAGGTCTTAAGAAAGCACGTAAAGCTTCACAATTCAGTAAACGTTAATATACCGCGATATATCAATGTTTCAGAGCACTCAAGAGTTTACCTCATGGGTGCTTTTTTCGTGTTTTTTTGAAAAGTTCACCTCAAAATTTACCTTATTTTTACCTTATTGTTTCAGAGAGTTTAAGGCATATTCTCCAACCGCCATAGGGATGACATTGGAGGTATTGACATAAATTTGAGTTGTAGTAGTATCGCTGTGGGTTAGAGCCTCTGAAATAGCTTCTAAGCTCATACCTGCTTGTTTAGCAAGTGTTGCACCAGTGTGCCGTAATTTATGAGGTGTAGCGTGTGTCAAATATGGGTGACGATTTTTAACTGTTCTCATCTTATTGTTAAGATAATCTGCGTGTAGGGGTTTATTTACGTTTCCTTTAGTATCTACATAGGTAAATACAAATTGCTCAGAGTTCGTAATGATACCAAACTTTGCAAGTTCACGCCTTTGTTGTTTTTTCCAACTACGGAGAAGTTGAAGTAATTCAGCTGAAATAGCAAAGATTGTTTTCTTGTTCCCTTTAGTTGCTTTTGTATCGCCATATCTGTCTAGTGCCTGGAGTAGCTGAATTTGAGATTTTTCAAAGTCAATGTGTTTCCATTGAAGAGCGTAGCTTTCGGATTTTCTATCTCCTAAGAAGAAGGTAAAAGTGGCTATCAACTTCGGTCGATAACCACTTTTCTATTTTTTGTATACTCTATTTTCTTCTTTCAAAAACTGGATAATCCTATCTTTTAATTCCTCGAAGTCACCTTGAAATGTAGCAATATCAATCGTTTTTTCCAGTCCATCGTTTAAGGAAAGGTTGGATTGGTATCCATTCATTGCTAGAAACATATGTAAAGCAAGCACCGCAGTTCGCTTGTTGGCGTTCTTGAATGGGTGTTTCTTAATTAGGTTTATCCAGATAATGGCAGCCTTACTATACATATCGGGATAGAGTATTTTTCCAAAAATCTCTTGTTTTGGCTGCTCAATAATCATCTGTAGGCTATTTGGATCAGCTATCCCAACGGGCTCCTTTGGGGAATACTTTCCAATAACCATAACATTGATTTTGATAATGTCTTCAGCGGTTAGGTATTTCATTTATCTACCAACTCTTTCAATAATTCATCGTATTGGCTCATAGCATTTTCTAACTCTTTGTCAAAGTCAAATGTTGGCTCAGCTTTACGGATGATGACATTATTTCCTGAAGTGACGAATTCGATTTCTTCACCAATTTCTGCACCAAGCGCTTCTTTAATGGCGTTTGGAATAGTAATAACAGTGCTGTTACCTGTTTTGCGTAATAAAACATTCATCGGATATACCTCCTGTATTTGTAAATACATTATACAAGATATATACAAAAATTAAAAGTGAATACTTCTGTTTGACACATTTTCTAGAATCAAGAATAAGGTAAACTTTTATATTTTCTGGTCCGATTTTGCATATTTTGATTGAAAATTTACCTTATTTTGATGAAATTAGTTGAAATTGGATGAAATTTTAAGTTTTGAAAACCTGTGAAAACGTTGATATTAAAAGTTTTTGGAATTAGTTGAAATAAACAATGCTCCAACCAGGTCTTAAGAAAGCACGTAAAGCTAGCCAGTTCTCAAAACGTTAAGAACCAGCTACATTACAGCATTTACAACACTTCATGGTTCACACCACGGGGTGTTTTTTTGATATTTTTTCGCAAAATTCACACCACTTTTCACACCAAATTCACACTATTACTTTTTGAGGTTTCGATAAGCGATTTCGCTAACAGCCATTGGAATGACATTTGAAGTATTGACATAGGTCTTGGTTGTGAGGGTGTCGCTATGCGTGAGAGCCTCTGAAATGGCTTCTAGTGATGTTCCTGCTTCCTTAGCTAGTGTTGCTCCAGTGTGGAGTAATTTGTGCGGTGTTGCATGAGTCAGCTCCTTGTGACGGCGTTTGACTGACTTCATTTTGTTATTGAGATAATCAGCGTGTAAGGGGCTATTCACATTGCCTTTCATATCGATATAGGTAAATACATATTGTTCATCAGATTGGATAATGCCGAATTTGGCTAGTTCGGCTTTCTGTTATTTTTTCCAAGATTGGAGAAGATCAGTAAGTTCATTAGGAATTTGAAATGTTGTTTTCTTGTTCCCTTTAGTTGCTTTCGTATCGCCATATCTGTCTAGTACCTGGAGTAGCTGAATTTGAGATTTTTCAAAATCAATGTGTTTCCATTGAAGAGCGTAGCTCTTGGATTTTCTATCTCCTAAGAAAAAAGTTGTATAGAATAATACATAATATCTATTGCTTGAAACAAAAAAGGCAAAATTGTGTCAAGAAAATGATTTCATCAGGAAATACTCTTTGTATCAATTGTTACCAAAATTTAGGGAATGAAGCGCTATATCACGGCCTTGTCATTTACCTAGCTTTTGATACAATAGAATGAAAAGAGAAAGGAGCAAGTTGTGAAAAAATATCTTTCCATTGACATTGGGGGCACTCTAATTAAATATGGGGTGCTGTTAGAGACCGGGGAGTTACTTTATAAGAAGAATAGACCAACGCCTTCAGACTTGGAAGCAATGAAGCTGGCGCTGGAGTCTATCTATCGTGAGATTGCGGATAACGAGGAGCTGGAAGGAATTGCCATTTCCTGTCCAGGCAAGGTAGATAGCCGGGAGGGAGTCGTTTATTATGGTGGAGCGCTGACCTATCTTCATCAATTTCCTATCGCAGATTTCATGAAGAATTTGAGTGGCAAATCTGTCGTCGCTATCAATGATGGCAAGGCTGCTGCCCTAGCTGAAAAATGGCAGGGAAATTTAGTAGACGTTGAAAATGGTATGGCTCTTGTCCTTGGAACAGGGCTTGGAGGAGGGATTATTTTGAATAATCAGCTCTTGCAGGGCCACCATTTCCAGGCTGGAGAATTCAGTTTTCTCCTTCCAAATGATGAACAGCCAGATGGTGAACACGGTGCTGGCTTCCGTTATTCGCCTGTGCAAATGATTGGGAAAATTGCAGATGTACTGGGCTTGCCAGATAAGAAGGACGGCCGACAAGTATTTGAGTACATTAACGCAGGAAATGAAGAAGCTCTTGCTATCTTTAAGCAATTTTGTAAATACTTGGCTATTCTCATTTATAATACCCAAGTGATTATCGATACCCAGAGGGTTGTAATCGGGGGAGGCATTAGCGCCCAGCCTATTTTACTCCAAGAAATTGAAAAGCAATATAGAGACCTGCTAGCAGGCCTGCCTTTTGTAGGGGCTATGATTACTCCGGTGGAAATTTTACCATGTAAATTTGGCGGTGATGCGAACCTAATGGGTTCTTTGTATCAATTATTGCAGGAAAACTAGGCCCATGTGTCTAGTTTTTTCATAGAATAGTATCACTTTATCACATTTTTTTACTATTTTTTTCTAAAAATACATACTATACTAGAATTAAGAAAAACATGAGGTGAAGAAATGTCAAAAATTATTTTTCTAGATGTAGATGGTACCTTGGTTGATTACCACAATCGTATTCCTCAATCGGCTATCGAGGCCATCCAGCAGGCACGCCAAAATGGGCACCTTGTCTATGTCTGTACAGGTCGCAGCCGAGCTGAAATGCAGCCAGAATTGTGGGACATCGGCTTGGATGGCATGATTGGTGGCAATGGCTCCTATGTAGAGCACCAAGAGGAAGTGGTCATGCACCAATTGATTTCAGAAGAGGATTCCAAGGCCATTGTGGATTGGCTCCAAGGCCGTGGCTTGGAATTTTATTTGGAAAGCAACAACGGTCTATTTGCCAGCGAGAATTTCCGTGAACGTGCGCGTGAAACGCTCAAGATTTACAGTATGTCTAAGGGGAAAACGGCCGAAGAGGTGGCTCATCAAGAAGTAGAAGATGTCATGCATGGCATGGTATTTGGTGGTCAGCTCTATCGCAATGACCTCAATAAAGTCAGCTTTGTCCTCGATTCTTATCAGGATCATCTGGATTCAAAAGCAGCCTTTCCGCACTTGAAGGCCAATACTTGGGGAGGACGCGGCGAGACGGCCTTGTTCGGTGACCTGGGGGTAGCCAATATTGACAAGGCCCGTGCTGTTGAGGTTCTCCTGGAGCATTTGGGAGCCTCGCAGGCAGATACCATTGCGTTCGGGGATGCTAAAATTGACATTCCGATGTTGGAATACTGTGCGATTGGTGTTTCCATGGGAAATGGCGGCCCTGAGATTCTAGCCATGGCTGATATGGTGACAGACGATGTGGAGGAGGATGGCCTCTACAATGCCTTTGAAAAATTGGGGTTGTTAGACTAAGAGCGTTCACTTCCGTATCAGTGAGGAAGAAAACGCTATCAACATTTCAAAAGGAATAGTTTATACTAGACTCATCAATAACAGGAGGGACAAGATGTCTACATTTAAAGAAGGATTTTTATGGGGTGGAGCTGTTGCAGCTCATCAACTTGAAGGTGGCTGGCAAGAAGGTGGTAAAGGTATCAGTGTTGCCGATGTGATGACCGCTGGACGTCATGGAGTTGCGCGTGAGATAACGCCAGGTGTCTTGGAAGGCAAATATTATCCGAACCATGAGGCGATTGATTTCTATCATCGCTATAAGGAAGATATTGCTCTATTTGCAGAATTAGGATTTAAATGCTTCCGTACATCAATTGCATGGACTCGGATTTTCCCAAAAGGTGATGAATTAGAGCCAAATGAAGAAGGCCTACAATTCTATGATAATCTTTTCGATGAATGTTTGAAGCATGGCATTGAGCCAGTGATTACATTGTCACATTTTGAAATGCCCTATCACTTGGTTACAGAGTATGGTGGTTGGAAAAATCGTAAGTTAATTGATTTCTTCGTACGATTTGCTGAGGTTGTATTTAAACGTTATAAGGACAAGGTTAAATACTGGATGACCTTCAATGAAATCAATAACCAAGCCAACTATCAAGAAGATTTTGCTCCATTTACAAATTCAGGGATTGTTTACAAAGATGGAGATAATCGCGAGGAAATCATGTACCAAGCTGCTCATTATGAGTTGGTAGCATCTGCACGTGCTGTTAAAATCGGTCACGAGATTAACCCAGATTTCCAAATTGGCTGTATGATTGCTATGTGTCCAATCTATCCAGCAACTTGCAATCCAAAAGATATTTTGTTGGCACAAAAAGCAATGCAAAAACGCTATTACTTTACAGATGTGCATGTGCATGGTTTCTATCCAGAACATATCTTTAAGTACTGGGAGCGTAAAGGCTATCAGATCGATATCACAGAAGATGATAAGCTAGACCTATTGGCAGGATGTGTAGATTATATCGGCTTCAGTTATTACATGTCATTTGCGATTAGTTATCACCGTGAAAATCCTCATTATGATTATTTGGAAACAGAGGATTTAGTGCGGAATGAATATGTGAAGGCCTCTGATTGGGACTGGCAGATTGACCCAGAAGGACTTCGCTATGCACTCAACTGGTTTACAGACATGTATCATCTACCGTTATTTATTGTTGAAAATGGTTTTGGGGCCATCGACCAACTAGAAGAAGATGGTATGGTCCATGATGATTATCGGATTGATTATCTTGGTGCCCATATTTCTGAAATGAAAAAAGCAGTGGTAGAAGACGGTGTCGATCTCATGGGTTATACACCGTGGGGTTGTATCGACCTAGTGTCTGCAGGAACTGGTGAAATGCGTAAACGGTATGGATTTATCTATGTAGATAAGGATGATGAAGGAAAAGGGACATACGCTCGTAGTCCGAAGAAATCCTTTGCTTGGTACCAAGAAGTCATTAAGACAAATGGTGCTAATCTATAAGTAGCCCCCTAAAAACTTCTCTAATGTTAGAGGAGTTTTTTTATAAAAACTATTGAAAAGGTTTTTAAAAAGAGTTATACTGTAACTATAATAAAGACGTCGTAGGTGATGTAGCGATATAAGATGTGTTAGTTCTATATTGCCACTTTTAGAGCAAGCAAATAATATAGTTGAACGAGAGAATCGTTAGAAAGAGGTAACATATGAAATTTATTAACTTACTCATATTAGTATCTGCGATGATTTTGGTGGTCTGGGGCTCGCTGATTTTAATCTTTTGGTTACTAAGGCTTGGTATAAAAGCAACGAAAGATAGGAACATCTATTTCTTCAAGTTCAATCCTAAAGAAAAAAAGCTGACAGTGTCATCAACTGAGGCTTATGTGGTCACTTATGCAGGTAAGAATCAACTTTCCGTTCGATCATATTTGGCACCAGATCAGCTTTTAGAACTTCTAAAAAGAGACTATCAGCTGACCGACGACGAAATCAGCCTACAAACAATGCCCTTCTTTCTTTTTCCTAGCTGGTAATACTCCTGCCGATTGCAGGAGTATTTCCGTATCCTAAGGAAAATATTTCTATGAAGCTATTTCCTGGAATGTACTATACTAGCTACAATTGACGCATTGAAAAGGAGAAGCAATGATTGGATTTGTAGCAGCATGTTTAACTACATTTGGTTTTTTACCACAGGTAATCAAAGTTATTCAGACTAAGGATACCGCAGCTATATCACTCGGCATGTATAGTATGTCTGTAGCTGGTATTAGTTTATGGCTTATTCATGGGATAATGATTGGAGACTTAGCTTTAATATTGGCAAATGGTGTTTCGGTCATTCTATCTGGCATAATTTTGTTGCATAAGCTAAAATATAAGTAATCGGGTTTGTTGTAACTGGTCTAGGAATTTACTCCAGATAGGCATTCTGTCGTATTAGTAATATAAAAAATGAGTAAATGCACTTTATTCATATTCAACATATGGCTGGGCTTAGGCTCAGCCAATTTTAATGTTTTATACAAAACAAATTCCATTTCCGCTTTGAAACGGAAAAAGACTCTATGGAGAATGACAACGCTTTCTTTTATAATAAATGTATTAAAGAAAAGGAGAATAAAATTATGAAGAAAGCGTTAATTATTTGTGCAGCAGGTATGTCATCATCCTTGATGGCTAAGAAAACTACAGAGTTATTTAAAAGCAAAGGTGTAGACATCGAAGTGGATGCAATCAATGCTACTGAGGGAGGTAAAGCTATTGCAAATGCAGACTTTGACCTGTACCTTGTAAGTCCTCAAACAAAAATGTTCTTCAAGCAGTTTGAAGAGGCAGCGCAAAAAGTTGGAAAACCAGTTGCGCAAATTCCGCCACAAGCCTATATTCCAATTCCAATGGGAATTGAGAAGATGGCTACCTTGATTACGGAGAACATTGGATAGAACTTGAGTTGATGATATAATAGGTCTATTACGATTTTTTGGAGGGGTATTCTATGTTAAGTAAAAAAGAACGCCAACTGCTTCAGTATTTAGAGAATCATCGGGATTCTTATACGACTAGTAAGCAGTTGGCGGACTACCTATCGTGTTCAGATAGGACAGTCAGGACCTATTTAAAACAAATCAATGAAGTAATAGAATCCCCAACCTACTCTAATGTATTGATTATCCACTCTAAGCAAGGATACGGTTATCAACTTGAAATTATGGATGAAGGACGCTTTCAGGAAATGATGAGTGAGTCTACTAATCTAGATGGGATGAGTGATAGTCATGGTCGTTACCATTATATTCTAAACAAATTATTATTTGAGCAAGCTGAGTTATATTTTGATGATTTGGCAGATGAATTATTTATTAGTCGCTCTACTTTGTCGCATGAATTTAAGAAAATCCGTCGCGACTTAAGTAAATACAATTTGATTATAGAGAGTAAGGCCAATAAAGGTGTCTATGTTTTGGGAGATGAATGGGACAAACGTCGCTTTATCATGGATTATTTCTTTAGAGATAATTTTTTCAAAAGCATGCATAATTATATTGGTGGTAATATTGGTCAATCTCCAATTAGTCTTGAAGAATTGACATTGATTGTTCTAGATGAGTGTCGGGAAGCCAATTTAAAACTATCTGATTTTGTGATTCAAAACCTGGTTATCCATATTTCTCTAGCCTTGAGACGAATTAGCGAAGGTTTTAGAATGGCTCCAATTGAAGAGCTTGCTTCGGAACTCTACCAAGCAGAGCAGATGACCGCACAAAAAATATTGGATAGGATTTATAAGGCAACAGGGATTATGTGTCCCAAAGAAGAGATAGACTATATTACCTTGCACCTTGTATCAAAGGGGAAATTACTTGCGAAAGAAAGTCACCAAGACGAAGAAATGCAGCTGAGAGAAGAGTTGGTCTCTGTCCTTGAAAGTTCAAGTTTGGCAAAAGAATATCAGTTCCAACAAGATTCGCAATTGTTGGAGGGTGTGGTTACTCACATGACGACCTTGTTGGTCAGATTGAAAACAAAAGTTCATCTAGAAAATCCATTGCGCGATGAAATTAGAGAACAGTATTCACAAGCTTTTGAATTGACCAGAACTATTTTGCAGGAGATGCCACTCCTATCTGCTTTTCACATTTCAGATGATGAGGTTGCTTATGTAGCTTTGCATTTTATGGCAGCTATGGAGCGCTTGAAAGAGAAGTATAAATATCGGATTTTGGTGATTTGTGCGACAGGTTATGGTAGTGCACAGCTGTTGCGAAACCGAATTGAGCGTGAATTGGGGAATATGGTCCATATTGAAGATGTTATTGGCTACTATGACTTGAGTGATGCTCGGCTGGAGAATATTGATTTCATTATTTCATCAATTGACTTATCAAATCTAGTGTTTAGTGTTCCAGTATTTACGGTTAGTGTCTTTTTAACATCTGACGAAGCAAGACAGATAAAGCAGTCGGTCAAAGAGCCACGATTTTCTTCGCGTCCGACAATTGATTTTGAGAGACAACGTTTTTCAAATCTTGAAACTCTCTTTGAGCAGTATTTCTCAGAAACTTGTTTTATGAAAGTGGAACGGATTGATAAGGAGAGTTTGCTACAGGAGATGGCCAAACAGTTATCGCTTGGAGAAGCTCCAGACTTTGCTGGTAACTTGCTAGATCATATTCACCAACGGGAACAGATGAGTTCAATTGTATTTAGTGAACGGATTGCTGTGCCCCACCCAATTAAGCCGATTTCTAATCGTCATAAGATTGGAGTAGCAATTGTTTCAGATGGTTTGAAGTGGAATGAAGCTAGCCCATCAATTCAATTAGTATTTTTACCCTCACCGTCTGTGTACCAGAATGAGGGAATGGCGCAATTAACATCGCAAATTGTAGCTTTATTGGAGGAAGAAAATCTACAGCAAGAAATGCTTGTTTGTCAGACCTTCCAAGAATTTAAAGAGATATTTTTAAAAATAGGAGATAAAAAATGAATCAGGAAGAATTGCAAGTAGCAGCCTTTGAAATTATCTTGCACAGCGGAACTGCACGAACGGAAGTTCATGAAGCATTTGCTGCCATGCGTGCCGGTGATTTTGAAGCTGCTTATGAAAAGTTAGAGATTGCCAACAAGGAATTGGTGGAAGCCCATCATGCCCAAACCCATTTACTACAAGAATATGCAAGTGGTGTTGAGATAAAAATTGAAATTATCATGGTACATGCTCAGGATCATTTGATGACTACGATGACATTGAGAGAAGTTGCTCTCGAAATGCTAGAACTGTATAAAAAGATAGGATAGGAGAAAGTCAAGATGCAGAAAAGTACGCTTACAAGTATGAAGGAACAGCAGGCTGCGAAAAATAGAGCTTTTCAACGCTTTATGCTCTTTCGCTACAGTATAGCTCTTTTCTTCTTTGCAAATTGTTACTGGCTCATCCAGTTATGGTTTCAAAAATCTTGGCTCTTAGCCTTTCCTCTTATTTTACTAGTTTTTTGGGTGATGGCTAGTGCTGAACAGATGGCCTTATATGGTCGTAAAAATATTTCTTTACGATTAACTTCACGAGCCTTGCTTGTTCAAATAGTGACCAATATTGGATTGTGTCTAGCAGTCGGAATTGGTTTCGGTAAACAATTGTTTCCTGTATTTTCGGATCGCCCAGCGACATGGTTGGTTCTGATTGGACTTCTCTTGATTGGACTTGGCATCTTAGCTTTTAATCGCAAGCGAATTGAACAAATCAAAATCAATCGTGATCCATACTATTTACGGTTTCAAAATATAATCTATCACACATAAAGGAGTTTATTATGGAAGAACAAAACGGATTGTTCGGTCTCTTAGAAAAACATTTGATGGGACCAATGGGTAAATTAGCCCAAATGAAGATTGTACGTGCTATTACAGCAGCAGGTATGGCTGCCGTACCTTTCACAATTGTGGGTTCAATGTTTTTGGTGTTCTCAATCATTCCACTCGCATTCTCATTCATCCCTGCTATTCAAACATTCTTTGATGCGACAATTGCAAACTACACATCAATGTATATGGTTGCCAATACAGCTACGATGGGTATCCTAGCTCTCTACTTTAACCTTGCAATTGGTTATGAGTTGACAAAGATTTATGCTGAAGAAGAAGGATTAAACTTGACACCACTGAATGGTGCTCTCCTTTCACTCTTTGCTTTCGTTATGTCTGTTCCAGAAGTTATCTTCGGAAATGGCACTTCTAGTCTAGTTACAAATTTGGATCCAGATAAAGGCGCTATTGTAGTTGATGGTTTCCAAGTTGGTGGAGGAATTGCTCGCTTTGGTACATCTGGTATCTTTACAGCGATTATCATGGCAGTTGTTGCAGTTCTGCTTTACCGTCTCTGTGTAAAACGTAACTGGGTAATTAAAATGCCCGATTCTGTGCCAGAAGGTGTGTCTCGTGGTTTCACTGCTTTGGTACCAAGTTTTGTCATTGCATTTGCTGTCATCATTGTAAATGGTGCTCTTGTATTGATGGGAACAGATATCTTCAAAGTGATTGCTATCCCATTTGGCTTTGTTACTAGCTTGACTGATACTTGGATTGGTCTCATGATTATCTATCTCTTGACCCAGTTGCTCTGGCTTGTTGGTATTCACGGTGCAAACATTGTCTTTGCCTTCGTTAGCCCAATCGCTCTGGCGAATATGGCGGCAAATGCTGAGGGGGCACGTTTTGTAGTAGCAGGTGAATTCTCAAACATGTTCGTTATTGCTGGTGGTTCAGGTGCGACTCTCGGTCTGTGTATCTGGTTGGCAACACGTGCACGCTCAGAGCAATTAAGTGCTATTGGTAAAGCTGCACTTGTTCCAGGTATCTTCAATATCAACGAACCATTGATTTTTGGTCTCCCAGTTATTTACAATCCAGCTTTGGCAATTCCGTTTATTCTTGCACCAATTGCATCAATGACTGTATACTATGTTGCGATGAAACTCAACATGATTAATGCAGTTATTGCTCAAGTTCCATGGCCTACACCAGTAGGTATCGGTGCTTTCCTTGGAACAGCTGACGTGAAAGCGATTGTTCTAGCTTTGGTTTGTGCACTCACTGCCTTCTTGGTTTACTACCCATTTGTTCGTGCTTATGATAAGAAACTCTTGGCAGAAGAGCAAGCACAAGCTTAAACAATATCAATTGATTTGAAACAGTGAAGAGGAGCCGTCATAGGTTCCTTTTTACTGTTTGCTTAATGTGACTAGGTGATTAGTTGCATTCTTTCATCGAGAATAGAGTCATTTTTGGGCCTCAAAATGTGTAAAAATGATATAATCATGATAGATAGAGGTTGAAGATGACTCTAGAAGTAAACAAAGATGCGATGACGATAATGGATGTGACTTTTGAGAATCGAATGGTTTTCAAAAGTGTTTGGTATGCACTCAATACCAATATGATTGAATGTTGGGTACCAACAGTTGAAGATGTCGAGCGTTTGCGGACAGAAGCAATGGCTCTAAGGGTGCCGTGGTGATACGAAAGCATTATGATGATTATGACCATATAGACCCAACTAATATTTAGACCTATCCTGGAACTTCAGTCCTAATCAATAAATTTGGTGTAAGGGATGCAAAAAGAGTTAGTGAGCAGGAGTTTAGTTTTGTGGCGAGTCAAAGCATCAAACTCTTTATGTCACCAATTGAAGTGCATAGTGTCTCTGATATTTTACAAATCCACAAAGTGCTCTTTGGAGAAATCTATGGTTGGGCTGGAGAATATCGACGGGTCAATATTTCTAAAAGTGGACATGCCTTTATGCCAATTCAATCCTTTGGAACAGCAGAGGAGTATTTGAACCGTTTAATTCGCCATCATATTGAAGAAGCCAGTAGCCGGTCAGAGATTTGCAAGAGCTTGGTAGATATTTTGGACAATCTATATTATTTTCACGCTTTTCGTGATGGCAATGGTCATACCCAACGTGAGGTCATTCGTTCTCTAGCACTTATGAAACAATAGGAATGTGAAATTTCCATTGGTGAAGATGATGAAGATATTTTTGCAACTGCACTAGCTCCATTAGTAGTAGAAGACGGGGTAAAGTCCACAGAGCTTGAAGAAAAAGAATGGTTGTTATCTAACGATCGTCAAGTAGCTGATTATCTTTATGGACTTCCTGCGGAGCATTTGGCTTCGTTGATGGGAAATGCTGGTATTCGTATGTCTGTCTTTCCGCACCTGTATAAAGATGGGGTAGTCATTCCGAAGGAAGGATTTGATACTTCAAATTATAATGATGTGCCTCTACTTTTAATAACAGGAACTAGTGAATTTTCTTTATTCACAGCTTTCGATCCCTATTTTGCAAATTCTGTGACAGATGGCAGTCTATTTTCAGATGCTGACAAATTAAAAGAATTTATATTTACTGAATCATATGGTAGTACTCTGTATCGTCTGTCTAACACTGTAAATAGTGCTAGAAAATTGCAAGGAACATATAAATTACCAATATACATTGGAGAAATTTCTTATGGAGATAATGCAGAGACTACTCCAAAAACAGCTCAGTTGTTGGGTGCGTTTCATGGAGTATTTGAACCCTTGCTTCAACAACCATCAAATTATGCAACATTTATTGGTGAGGATTTTGAAGCCGACGGTAGCAAGCAATTAATTCAACAGTTTAAAGCATATTTGAAAGAATTCATCGCAAATGGTAGTCCTAATGGAAAAGATTTACCACAATGGAAAAAGTGGATAGCAGGTGGGAATCAAGTGATGAAGTTTGACGCTAGTCTAGAAAATGCAGAAATTGAATTGGGTGAAGATTCACAAACTGCTGAGGATATTGTCGTGAACCTTCGAGCAGATAGCACTTTATCTGCAGATAAAAAACAAGTTTTAATTGACAATGTGTTGAACGGTCGCTGGTTCAGTCAACCATTGGATGGTTTGAAGGTTAATGAATAGTTTATTTTTGATGTATTAAAAAATATAAAAGTAAAAAGCAACACAAGGTGTTGACAACGGTCAAATAAAAAATAAAGTGGTTGGCAGTGCCAATCACTTTTTTGAATCTTGTTTAGCGATGAAGAAAATCCTTATCTCGCTCAGGAATGCCCGCCTTATCACTCTGATAGCGTTCAGCGGTGACAGTCAGCTGGTACTTGCTTCGCAAGTCTAAGATCTCCTGCATCATTGGGGAAGCATGGTGGATATCTAAGGCGGTTTGGTCCGTCCAACTATCGACCAAGAGGATGGAATGGGGATCATCGAGCGGTGCAAAGTATTGATAATGTGTATTCCCAGCCTGCTGGCGAATGCGGTCAGCAATGCCACTAGCTTCCATTTCCTGAGCGAAAGCACGCGCATTGCTAGCTGGTCCAGTGTAGTAGAGGTGCATGGTGATCATAGTATAAGATATAGAGGGCGCTAAGCGGACACTGACAAAATATAGTCTTTTAGTTTACTTTTAGTACTAGGCAATGAGCTGCAGGCAGTACTGAAGTACGGCAAAGCGAATTAACGAAGTAATAAAAGAAAAACTAAATGACGTAGGAAACAGAACGACGATGCAAGCGTCGAGTTCTCGTTTATCTTTTTATCACAGTCCGTAGCCCGTATTTAGTTCAACCAAATACGGAGGCCCTAGTCCTTTCTATTATTTATCAAAATTAGTATAGGTCCTATTCTTCCGCAATTGCTTGCGGTAGCTGCTAGGTGTTGTATGGTAGTATTGCTTGAACTGGCGGTTGAAGTTGGACAGGTTATTAAAGCCAACTTCGGTCGCAATTTCAATCACAGGCTTGAGAGTGTTTGTGAGGAGCTCGGTGGCTGCCCGTAGTCGGACTTGGATGATAAATTCCATACAAGAAGTTCCTGTTTGTTGCTTGAAAATCGTCATAAAATGGGTTTTTGTATAGCCCATTTGCTCTGCTAGCTGCTCGATGGAGAGATTTTCTGCATAATGGTCTTGAATGTATTCAATCAACAACCGGAGTTTTTCATTTTTCCGATACATATCATCAGTATTTTTCCGGACGATGTAGCGGTAGCGGTAGAGCAGGTAGAAGAAGTCAAAGAGTCGGCTCTTGAGAGGTAGCTCAAAGTAAGGTGGCTGGTGTCTGACCAACTCAAAAATGGTGAGCAGGCATTGTCGAATCTCCGCGTAGGCAGGGTCTTGGGGCTGGATGCGTGGAATACACTTGAAAACATCTGTCTGTAAGGGTTGTAGGTAGAGCATACTGGTCTGATCTAGGTGAGACGCCCCCATCATATCCAAGTGAAAGAGAAGGGTATCCGTTTCGTGCCCCCGTTGCTCAATCGGATGGATGGAATGCGCAGCATTGGGTCGGATCAGGATAATATCACCAGCCTGACTATTGAAATAATCATAGTCGATATGGTAACGGGCCGTCCCTCCGTAAACATAGTTGATTTCAAATTCATTGTGCCAATGAAAGAGAATGTCAGGAATGCCATCCATGACACAGGTATGGTAATACTTATAGGGTAACAAACGACTATCGTAGTCAATGGTGTGCTTAAACTGTTTATCCGTTAATGGCGGTTGCATATATTCCTCCTATTCGTAGGATAGTATCATTATAGCATATTATTTGAGAAGAAAAGGGTTTCAAATCTGTTTATACTATATTTATTAGAAAAAATAAAGGAGAAGTAATATGTCACGATTTCCAAAAAATTTCCTCTGGGGAGGAGCTATCGCAGCCAACCAGGCGGAAGGTGCTTACAATGTGGACGGACGCGGTTTAGTCCAGACAGACGTTACAACAGGAGGATCTGTCAACAGCCCCCGCTATACAACCTACATTGATAAAGACGGCAAGCCAGGTAAATATGCTTCTATGGGGCATGCTGGCGGTCATCTGCCAGAAGGGGCGACCTATGCCGTCCTAGAAGACTACTATTATCCAAACCACAAGGCTGTGGACTTCTACCACCGCTATAAAGAAGATATCAAGCTCTTCGCAGAAATGGGTTACTCCGTTTTCCGCTTGTCGATTTCATGGGCACGGATTTTCCCAAACGGTGATGATGCAGAGCCAAACCAAGCAGGTCTTGATTTCTATCGTTCTGTTTTTGAAGAATGCCGCAAATATGGTATTGAGCCATTGGTTTCCATTTGGCACTTCGATACACCTTTGAGCTTGGAGCAACGCTATGGTGGTTGGACCAATCGTAAGCTCGTTGATTTTTATGTCAAGTATGCAGAAACCATTTTCAAGGAATACAAGGGTCTTGTCAAATACTGGTTGACCTTCAATGAAATCAACGGTGGTATCATGTTCTTGGATCTCTTTGGTGATGAGATGACTGACCAGGATTATCAAGATGCCTACCAAAGTCTTCACCATCAATTTGTTGCCTCAGCCAAGGCTGTTCAAATCGGGCATGAGATTGACCCAGAATACAAGATTGGGAACATGATTTGTGGTATTGCCTTCTACCCTGGCACCTGTGACCCAGCAGATATCCTTGCCAACCAACACGCTTGGGAGCAAAACATCCACTATTGTGGTGATGTGCAGGCAAAAGGAAAATATGGTACTTATGCTAAACGCCTCTGGGCAGAGCATAATGTGGTGGTTGAGATGGCTGAGGATGACTTGGAAGTTCTGGCCAAAGGGAAAGTCGATATGTACACCTTCTCATACTATATGTCTACCGTTGTGACTACCCACACATCTGAAGACACGGTTGCAGGCAATTTCTCAGCAGGAGCCAAAAATCCTTACTTGACTTACTCAGACTGGGGTTGGGCACACGATCCATCTGGACTCCAATACTACCTTGAAAAAATGTATGATCGCTATGAAATTCCACTCATGGTTGTAGAAAATGGTTTAGGAGCCTTTGATACAGTTGAAGAAGACGGCTCTATTCATGATGATTACCGTATCGACTACCATCGTGCCCATGTCAATGCGATGGCAGATGCCATTGCCAATGGTGTTGATTTGATTGGCTATACGACTTGGGGCTGTATTGACCTAGTATCAGCAGGAACAGGTGAAATGCGCAAGCGCTATGGATTTATATACGTCGATATGGATGATGCAGGAAATGGTACACTTGAGCGTACACCTAAAGATTCATTCTATTGGTACAAAAAAGTAATTGCCAGCAATGGTGAAGATGTAGAATAGGAAAACGGCAATGTGCCGTTTTTCTTGAAGAAAGGTTGAAAATTTCATGAAAATAGAACACCTTGCCATTTATACTCAAGATTTAGATGGCTTGCGTATCTTTTTTGAATCTTATTTTGGCGCAGAGTCGAATCAGCTTTATCATAATAAAAAAACGAGTTTCAAATCGTATTTCCTGACATTTGAACATGGAGCACGTCTTGAAATTATGACAAGAGATGATGTGATAGATAAGCCAAGCCAACTCAATCACCTAGGTCTCATTCACCTCGCTTTTAGTTTAGGGAGCAAAGAAGCGGTGGATAGCTTAACTGCAAGACTTCAGCAGGATGGTTATCCCATTCTTAGTGGACCACGGGTAACTGGCGATGGCTACTACGAATCGTGTGTGTTAGGTTTTGATGATATACAAATAGAATTAACATTATAAGGAGGCAAACAGTGTCAAAAAAACAATTTCCAGAAGGTTTTCTGTGGGGTGGTGCAACAGCAGCCAACCAGTATGAAGGTGGTTGGAATTTAGGTGGTCGTGGCCCTGCAACTTCGGATACTTCGCGTGCAGTGGCGCCAGAAGAACGCAAAAGTATGGGAAGTGAGTTTACCAGCCCAATGACGCGTGAAAAGTTGGATTTTGCGCTTAAAGATACGGAAGGACTATATCCAAAACGATGGGGTTCAGATTTCTATCATCGCTACAAGGAAGACATCGCCCTCTTTGCAGAAATGGGCTTCAAGACCTTCCGCTTGTCGATTGCCTGGTCTCGTATTTTTCCAAAAGGAGACGAGTTAGAACCGAATGAAGAAGGACTGGCCTTTTATGATGCGGTCTTCGATGAGCTGAATAAATATGGTATCGAGCCTTTGGTCACATTGTCCCACTATGAGTTTCCAATTCATTTAGTTACAGAATATGGTGGTTGGAAAAGTCGTAAAGTGATTGATTTCTTTGTTCACTATGCTGAAACAGTCTTCAATCGTTACAAGGGAAAGGTTAAATATTGGCTAACTTTCAACGAAATCAATATCCTTGGTATGACTGGTTACTTGTCGGGAGGTTTATTATTTGAAGATGGTCAACTGCATTTAGATGAGATGTATCAAGCAGTCCATCATCAGTTTATTGCTTCAAGTTTAGCAACTAAAGTAGCCCATGAGATTGATCCAGAGAATAAGGTTGGTTGTATGCTGGCGCGAATGGAGGCTTATCCGGCAACCTGTCATCCTGATGATGTGATGCATGCTATTCAAAAAGATCAGAGCAATCTCTTTTATTCTGATGTGCAAGTACGTGGGGCTTATCCACGCTATATGAAGCGTTTCTTTAAGGAAAACAATATTCAAGTACAGTTTGAACCAGGCGATGAGGCGATTTTGAAACAATATCCAGTCGATTTCATGAGTTTCTCTTATTATATGACTTCTGTTACACGGCATCCAAATAACCTAACACCAGAGCAAAAATCAACTGCAGGTAACTTGATTTTGGGAGAAGCAAATCCCTATTTAGAAGCTTCTGATTGGGGCTGGCAGATAGACCCTGTCGGACTTCGTATCACCCTCAATAAGCTCTATGACCGTTACCAAGTTCCCCTCTTCATTGTGGAAAATGGTCTGGGAGCCTTGGATAAGGTGGAGGAAGACGGCAGTATCCAGGACGGCTATCGTATTTCCTACCTGGAAAAACACATCCAGCAAATGTATGAAGCGATTGAAGATGGTGTGGAGCTTATGGGTTATACACCTTGGGGATGTATTGACTTAGTTTCTGCTTCAACGAGTGAAATGTCTAAACGCTATGGCTTTATCTACGTTGATGCAGATGACCAAGGCAATGGTAGCTTTGATCGCTCACGTAAAGATTCCTTCTTCTGGTATAAAGAGGTCATTGCCAGCAATGGAGCCAATGTATTGATAGAAAAATAGGAGGTCTTATGACAAAAACGATTTATCTCATGCGTCATGGTGAAACTCTCTTTAATACGCAAAAACGAGTGCAGGGTTGGTCGGATTCTCCCTTGACAGAACGTGGTATCGCCCAAGCACAAGCTGTTGGTCAGTATTTTAAGGAGCAGGGAATCGTCTTTACCAGTGCCTATTCTTCCACGCAAGAGAGAGCTACTGATACACTAAAATTAGTTACGGATGCTCCCTACCAACAGCTCAAGGGGCTCAAGGAGATGAACTTCGGGATTTTCGAAGCCAGAGAGGAAGAATTGCTTCCCAAGCATCGTCCTGGAGCTCGTTCTTTCGAAGACCTCTTGGTGCCATTTGGAGGCGAGGATATTCGAGCAGTTGGAAGTCGTGTCAAAGAGGCGATTCTCTCTGTCGCGGAAAGGGATCCAGCTGATCCAATCCTCATGGTCAGTCATGGTGCAGCCATTTGGGGATTGGTGCAGGTTTTGGAGGTTACCTTTCCACCAGGCGTCTTCCTGCCCAACTGTGCCATTTGCCAGCTGACTGTTGAAAATGGGCAAATACGATTTGAAAAACTGATTGATTCCGCACATGATTTTAAGGTTTATGACTTCAAGTAAGGAGGTTTAGTATGAACTATCTTTACTTGATGCGTCATGGACAGACGCGGTTCAACCTCCAAGGACGGATTCAAGGTGCTTGCGATTCTCCTCTGACAGATGAAGGAAAGGAACAAGTACGGGCTGCTGGTCGGTATTTTCAAGAGCAGTCTATCTCTTTTGATAAGATTTATTCTTCCACTCAAGAACGGGCCTGTGATACGGCAGAATTGGTTACAGGGAGGACGGACTATGTCCGCTTGAAAGGGTTGAAAGAACAGGATTTCGGAGCCTTCGAGGGTCAACAGGAATACCTCAATCCTCCCTTACAGGGAGACATTGGCTACGGTGATTATTTTGTCACCTTTGGAGGCGAATCCTATCGAGATGTCCGAAAACGTATGGAAGAAACCATTGGAGGTATTATGGAAGAAACGGACGATCAATCCGTTTTAGTAGTTAGCCATGGAGCCGCCATCGCCCAATTTTTCAGACAGGTATTGACAGATTTTCCGCGAGTACGGATGCGGAATTGTGCCATACTGACTTTTACTTATGAAGACGGTCACTACGATTTGCAAAGCATTGTGGATCCCGTTAATAAAGAAACTCTCTATCAAAAAGAAGGAAAGGAAAAGGAGAAAAAATGATAGTAACAAAAGTATTTCCAAAAGGATTTTTATGGGGTGGTGCAACAGCAGCCAACCAATGTGAAGGAGCTTACGATGTAGACGGACGTGGTCTTGCCAACGTCGATGTCGTGCCGATTGGCGAAGACAGGGCTGCCATTATCACGGGACGTAAGAAAATGTTTGACTTCGAGGACGGTTATTTCTATCCAGCCAAAGAGTCTATCGACATGTACCATCATTTCAAGGAAGATATTGCTCTCTTTGGTGAAATGGGCTTTAAGACCTACCGTCTTTCAATCGCTTGGACACGGATTTTCCCTAAGGGAGATGAATTGGAGCCTAATGAAAAAGGCCTACAATTTTACGAGGACTTGTTCAAGGAATGTCACAAATACGGGATTGAGCCTTTGGTGACCATTACTCACTTTGACTGTCCGATGCATTTGATTGAGCACTATGGTGGCTGGCGCAATCGCAAGATGCTGGAATTCTACGAGCGTCTTTGCCGGACTCTCTTCACTCGCTATAAGGGCTTGGTTAAATATTGGTTGACCTTTAATGAAATCAACATGATTCTTCATGCGCCATTTATGGGTGCAGGACTTTACTTTGAAGAAGGTGAAAATGTAGAAGAGGTCAAATACCAAGCGGCCCACCATGAGTTAGTGGCTTCAGCTATTGCGACCAAGCTTGCCCATGAAATCGACCCAGAAAACAAGGTCGGCTGTATGTTGGCGGCGGGTCAATATTATCCAAATACTTGTCATCCGCGCGATGTCTGGGCGGCTATCAACCAGGACCGTGAAAATTATTTCTTCATTGATGTACAAGCGCGTGGGGAATACCCAAATTATGCCAAGAAGCATTTTGAACGCGAAAACTTAAATATCGTGATGACGGAGGAAGATTTGACCCTTTTGAAAGAGCATACAGTTGATTTCATTTCCTTCTCTTATTATTCAAGCCGTGTGGCATCTGGTGACCCAAAAGTCAATGAAAAGACAGCTGGTAACATCTTTGCCTCTATCAAAAACCCATATCTGGATGCCTCAGAGTGGGGCTGGCAGATTGACCCACTTGGCTTCCGTATCACGATCAACTCTATCTGGGATCGCTATCAGAAGCCAATGTTCGTTGTTGAAAATGGTCTGGGCGCTGTCGATACGCCGGATGAAAACGGCTATGTGGCAGACGACTACCGGATTGATTACTTCCGTAAGCACGTTGAAGCCATGCGTGATGCCATTGTTGAGGACGGCGTAGAATTGTTGGGCTACACAACCTGGGGCTGTATTGACCTGGTGTCTGCAGGTACCGGTGAGATGAAAAAACGCTACGGCTTTATATACGTAGATCGTGACAATGAAGGTAATGGAACACTCAAGCGTTCTAAGAAAAAATCATTCGACTGGTACAAGAAGGTTATCGCCAGCAACGGTGCCGATATTGATTAATATAAAACAAGCCTCGCGCTTGTTTTTTGTTATCGTTTCCAATATAATAAAAGGTGGTTAACAATTTATAAAATCAAGGAGTCTAGCATGAAATACATTGTAAATAACAGTAACAATCCTGCTTACAATATCGCTCTCGAAGCCTATGCCTTCAAGGAATTGACCGATATTGATGAAATCTTTATTCTCTGGATCAATGAGCCTGCCATTATCATCGGTAAGCATCAGAATGCTATTCAAGAAATTAACAAAGAGTACACAGATGAAAACGGCATTCACGTTGTTCGTCGTTTGTCAGGTGGTGGCGCGGTATACCACGACCTCAACAACCTCAACTACACCATTATTTCCAATAAGTCTGAAGAAGGTGCTTTTGACTTCAAAACCTTCTCCAAACCTGTGATTGATACTCTTGCGACACTAGGTGTTGAGGCGAATTTTACCGGCCGTAACGACCTTGAGATTGATGGGAAGAAAATCTGTGGAAATGCCCAAGCCTATGCTAAAGGTCGCATGATGCACCACGGCTGTCTCCTCTTTGACGTGGATATGACCGTCCTTGCCAATGCGCTCAAAGTTTCCAAGGATAAGATTGAGTCTAAAGGGGTTAAATCTGTCCGTGCGCGTGTGACCAATATCAATGATGAATTGCCAGAAAAAATGACTGTTCTGGAGTTCAAGGATGCCATCCTCAACCAAATGAAGAAGGAATATCCAGATATGGACGAGTATGTCCTGACTGACGAGGACTTGGCTCGTATCCAAGAAATCCATGATACCCAATTTGGTACTTGGGAATGGAATTTCGGTCAAACGCCTGAGTACACTGTGGAGCGCAACGTTCGCTACCCAGCAGGTAAAATCACAACCTATGTGAAAACGGAGAAATCTGTTATCGAAAATATCAAGATTTATGGTGACTTCTTTGGTATAGGAGATGTTTCGGATATTGAGAAATTGCTGATTGGTACACGCTACGAATATGCGGACGTCCTTGCCAAGTTGCAAGAAATCGATACCACGCATTACTTCTCACGCATGACGACAGAAGAAGTGGCTAAGGCTATTGTAGCCTAAGGAATAAGGAACTTGGGTGTATTTTTAATCAGACACTCAGGCTCCTTTTCTTGTTATAGTTAAAACTTATAACAGAGCTTAGAAATTACCTATTGGATTCTTGAAGCGTTTTTTGTTATCCTAGAACAGTATCAAATTTAGGAGAACTTATGTCTAATAATTTACTTGTTTTACAATCGGATTTTGGTCTTGTTGACGGAGCGGTTTCAGCCATGATTGGTGTAGCCCTCCAGGAATCACGTGACCTTGTGGTTCACAATTTGACCCACGATATCACCCCTTACAATATTTTTGAGGGCTCTTACCGCCTCTTCCAGACAGTGGAATACTGGCCAGAAGGCACTACTTTTGTATCGGTTGTTGATCCAGGTGTTGGCTCCAAGCGTAAGAGCGTGGTGGCATTGACCGAGCAAAATCACTATATCGTTACCCCTGACAACGGTACTCTGTCTTTCATCAAGAAGCACGTTGGTATCAAGGCAGTACGCGAGATTTCTGAAGTGGCCAATCGCAGAGCTAATACAGAGCATTCCTATACTTTCCATGGTCGCGATGTCTATGCTTATACCGGTGCTAAGTTGGCATCTGGGCATATCACTTTTGAAGAAGTGGGGCCAGAACTGCGAGTTGAAGACGTTGTTGAAATTCCAACCGTTCCAACAGAACTTGGACAAGACTTTGTCAAGGGTGCCATCGACATTCTCGATGTTCGCTTCGGTTCTCTCTGGACCTCGATTACCCGTGAGGAGTTCTATACCCTCAACCCGCAGTTTGAAGACCGCTTTGAGGTGACCATTTACAACAATGATATGCTGGTCTACCAAAACCAAGTGACCTATGGCAAGTCCTTTGCGGATGTCCGCATTGGTCAGCCACTCTTGTATATCAATTCCCTCTACCGTGTTGGTCTTGCTATCAACCAGGGTTCATTTGCCAAAGCCTACAACGTTGGCGTCGGTCAAAACTGGCATATTGAAATCAAACGCATTGTTAACTAAACATATTTTTTAAGGAGATTTAGGATGAAAAATAATTCTATCAAAACAGTTGTCGCAACCGGTATTGGTGCAGCCCTCTTTGTGGTAATTGGGATTTTAATCAGCATTCCGACACTCGTTGTACCAAATACTTCTATTCAGCTTCAGTATGCTGTCCAATCCCTCTTTTCTGTTATCTTTGGTCCAGTTGTTGGTTTCTTGGTCGGCTTTATCGGTCATGCTTTCAAGGATTCATTGCAGTACGGTTCACCATGGTGGTCATGGGTTTTGGCATCAGGTGTATTTGGTTTAGTGCTTGGTTTTGCCAAAAATCGTCTTCGTGTCCAAGAGGGAATTTTCGAGAAAAAAGATATTCTTTCCTTCAACATTTTCCAAATTATTGCTAACGTAGTAGCTTGGGGAGTAGTTGCACCTGTTTTGGATATCCTGGTTTATAGCGAGCCTGCAAATAAGGTTTTTGCGCAAGGCTTGGTTGCTGGTATTGTGAATGGCCTGACAGTGGCTATCGCAGGAACAATTTTGGTAGCCGTTTATACCAAATCACAAACTCAAACTGGAAGTTTGTCAAAAGATTAAGAAATGTGCCTGAGAAGAGATTCTCAGGTATTTTTCTGTTATAGCTTCAAACCATAATAACATGCAAATAGTCCTACCATCGGAGCAGCTTGGGAAATTGCAGGCATTGAGGGAAGAATTATCAGACCAATAGTTTCAATCAAGATTTTTGTATTTCTGCCGGATTCGGGGTATAATTTTACAGACTGTGTTATTGAAAAATAGCAGAGCTTCGAGCTGGTCAAATCGCTTGATTAGCGCTAATCTATTGCAAAGATTAAAGGAGAATCACACCATGTCAAAAGACATTCGCGTATTGCTATATTATAAATATGTTCCAATCGAAAATGCGGAAGCTTATGCAGCTGAGCACTTGGAATTCTGTAAATCGATTGGTCTCAAGGGGCGTATCTTGATTGCTGATGAGGGCATCAACGGTACTGTTTCTGGTGACTATGAAACAACTCAAAAGTACATGGATTATGTCCATGCTAACCCGCTTTTCAGCGACCTTTGGTTTAAAATTGATGAAGAAAATGAACAAGCATTCAAGAAAATGCACGTTCGCTATAAGAAAGAAATCGTACATTTGGGTCTAGAAGACAATAACTTCGATAGTGATATTGACCCGCTTGAAACAACAGGTGCTTACTTGTCACCAAAAGAATTCAAAGAGGCGCTTCTGGACGAAGATACCGTTGTTTTGGATACCCGTAACGACTATGAGTATGACCTAGGTCATTTCCGTGGCGCAATCCGTCCTGACATTCGCAATTTCCGTGAATTGCCACAATGGGTCCGTGACAACAAGGAAAAATTCATGGACAAGCGTGTCGTGGTTTACTGTACAGGTGGCGTCCGGTGTGAGAAATTCTCTGGCTGGATGGTCCGCGAAGGCTACAAGGATGTCGGCCAATTGCATGGCGGTATCGCAACTTATGGTAAGGATCCAGAAGTTCGTGGTGAACTGTGGGATGGTAAGATGTATGTCTTTGACGAGCGTATCGCTGTGGATGTCAACCACGTAGACCCGACAGTTGTTGGTAAGGACTGGTTTGACGGCACACCATGCGAACGCTATGTCAACTGTGGTAATCCATTCTGTAACCGCCGCACCCTCATGTCAGAAGAAAATGAGCATAAGTATGTTCGTGGATGTTCTGCAGAATGCCGTGCCCATGAGCGCAACCGTTACATCTCTGAAAACGGCTTGACCCGCGAAGAATGGGCAGCACGTTTGGAAGTAATTGGTGAGAGCTTGGCACCAGTGCATGCTTAATTATATGTAGGAGTTTGGAGAAATCCGAGCTCCTTTTTTTGGCTCTTTGTCAACTGTAGTGGGTAGATGAAAAGCTAACACCTAGAGAGGACGAAATTCGTTCTCTCATTTTTGAT
>NZ_JBIMJM010000031.1:0-24311 GCF_043674115.1 Streptococcus sp. A34
TCTTCTCTTGCCCAGTAGATTCTACTATAATTAACTTCTAGAATGTCTAATTCGTCATTGAACATGGCTTGTTCCTCCTTACTCCAGCTGGCGAAGTCCAGGGCATGCTCGGCTTGGTGGATGATTTTATCTAGAGGAGCTGTAAATTCTCGGTTCCCGAAAAATTCAAACCATTTCTTAAGCTGGTTTTTATCGAAAGTTTCGGGCTGGTATTTGTCCAACTCTAGAAAAGCCATTTTGAGCAAGCTGTGGTCCTTGGGACTATCCTTTAGCTTGATGGTTAGTTCTTGATTAGTGGTTTCTTCTCGAATGGAGAAGATATGAAAGGCCTTATCGTCTGGGAAATAATTTTTCTCCAAAAGGGCGATACCGTAGACCGGATAAAGCCGTTCATGGATCAAATGTGTCTCCTGAAATTCCTTGCGGATATTTTCAAAATTATCATGCACCTGGCTACAAATATAGGTCCATAGCCGATTCACAAAGGACCGTTGCTTGACAATCTGGATTTCAATGATGACTTGCGTGCCGTCATCCAGCTCAACCAAGATATCTGTGACGGTATAAAATCCTCTCGGCAGTCCGTCCTGTGGTAGGCGAATCTGGTGACCGTCTAGTAATTCGACGGATTTGACAGGTAGGTCTAATATATCTGCTATAAAGTGCTTGGTAACTTCCTTATTTTGGAAGATTTTTTTTGCTACGGTGTCGTAGGTGGGTTTGAGTCTGGTATGTCGCATAGGTTTTCTCCTTAAGTATAGAATTCCTTGAACATTCCAAACTATTTTCTACTTATATTTTAGCAGTTTTTATTAAAAAGTTCAAGGTTGATAATGTGGGACATGGTCCTCTATCTTATTTATTCGTATTTATAAGGAGAAAAAAAGAGAAACCTTGCGATTTCTCTCTTGAATTATTTCATTTTTTCTTTGATTTCATCGTATGAAAGGGGGTGGACATCTTCTTCATCGTGCTCTGTTTTTTCAGGCATTTGGCCTTTTTCATAGAGCGATTTGATTTGAACGCTGTCCAATGTTTCATACTTGAGTAGGGCTTCTGCAATCAACTGGTGTTTTTCACGGTTGTCCTGGATGATTTCAGCTGCCTTGTTATGGGCTTCTGTCAGGAGATTACGTACTTCTGTGTCCAGTTCGTAAGCAGTTTGTTCAGAAATGTATTTTTGAGTAGTTTGGGCACCGAACATAGCATGGCTACCTTCGTACTGCATTGGTCCCATTTTTTCACTCATACCATATTCAGCAACCATAGCACGCGCCATTTGCGTTGCTTGTTCAAAGTCATTGGATGCACCTGTGGTTTGAGTATTGAAGATAATTTCCTCAGCTACACGACCACCCATGAGTCCTGCCAATTGCTCTTTCATGTCTTCTTTAGAAAGTAGCATTTGATCTTCTTTAGGAAGGGCAATCATATAACCACCAGCGCGACCGCGAGGGACAATAGTAACCTTGTGAACTTCACGTGCATTTGATAGGACAAGGCCGACAATGGTATGACCTGCCTCATGGTAGGCAACGATTTCACGCTCTTTAGCTGAAATCTGACGGTCTTTCTTAGAAGGTCCGGCGATAACCCGGTCTTCCGCCTCGTCAATATCCGAAGCGTCGATAACGGTTTTATTGCGTCGAGCTGCAACAAGAGCAGCTTCGTTGAGGACATTTTCCAAATCGGCTCCGACGAAACCTGGTGTTTGTTGGGCAACCAATTTCAAATCAACATCATCAGCCAGTGGTTTATTCTTGGCGTGCACCTTGAGAATAGCTTCGCGGCCCTTGACATCTGGACGACCAACCAAGACCTTGCGGTCAAAACGACCTGGACGAAGAAGAGCTGGGTCTAAAACATCACTACGGTTTGTAGCTGCAATAACGATAATGCCTTCATTTCCTTCAAAACCATCCATTTCAATCAGGAGTTGGTTGAGGGTCTGCTCACGCTCATCGTTACCACCGCCCATGCCGACACCACGTTGGCGACCGACAGCATCAATCTCGTCGATGAAAATGATGGCTGGAGCTGCTTTTTTAGCGTCTTCAAAGAGGGAACGAACACGGCTGGCACCGACACCGACAAACATTTCAACGAAGTCTGAACCAGAAATCGAGAAGAATGGGACACCTGCTTCGCCGGCCACTGCCTTGGCAAGAAGGGTTTTACCAGTCCCTGGAGGGCCTTCCAAGAGGACACCTGCTGGAATACGGGCACCGAGTTTGGTAAAGCGTTTTGGATCTTTCAGAAACTCAACAACTTCGACCAACTCTTGCTTTTCTTCTTCCGCACCTGCTACGTCTGAGAAGCGGACCTTGACATTGTTCTTTTCAAAGGCTCTGGCCTTGTTACGACCGAAGTTCATAGCGCCTCGGGCACCTCCGCCTCCTTGATTCATCATCATGAAGAAGAATCCACCGAAAATAATCAAGGGAAGGAAGTTGAGGATAATGCTAAACCAGAGACTATTGGAACTTTCAGGCTTTATCGTGACTTTAATCCCGTTTTCATTGGCCAGGGTTTGAAGTTCTGATAGATTTGTCTCGGAAGGTAAAATCAGGGATTTGAAGTTTTTGTACTTGATTGTCTCTGAAACTTGGAACAATTTAATAGAAGAGGCTAGCTCGTCTTTGGCTGTTTGTTCCTTTTTGTACTTACCTGTAATTTCGATAACGCTTGAATCAGGCTGGTAGGTTAGTTCTGATACATTATCATTTTTAAGCTCGGTAATGACTTGAGAATAGGGAATTTCTTGCACCGTTACTTGTTTGCCAGCGTTAAAAAATTGGAAGGCTGTCAAAAGAGTCGCAATGACAAGAATAATGAGAAAAGGATTTTTTATAAATCCTTTATTTGGTTGATTGTTCATAATAATAGTAGGAAACCTTTTCTATTTTGTATAAACTTCCTCTTTCAGTACTCCAACATAAGGAAGATTACGGTAATTTTCGTTGTAATCTAGACCAAAACCGACTACAAACTCATTTGGAATAGTGAAGCAGGTATAGTCTGGCTCAATTTCAACAACACGGCCTTCTGGTTTATCCAAAAGAGTCGCAATTTTGATAGAAGCTGCTTGACGGAGGGCAAAAAGCTCCTTGAGTTCTTTCAGGGTACGGCCAGTATCAATAATGTCCTCTACAAAGATAATGTGACGACCAGCGACGCTATTGTCCAAATCCTTGATGATTTTTACGGTACCGCTACTTTCTGTACCACCGTGGTAGCTAGAAACGACCATGTAGTCTGTCTCTACGTGGGCATCGATATGCTTCATCAATTCAGCCATGAAAGGAATAGATCCTTTCAAAATACCCACAAGAAGAGGATTTTTGTCTGCATAATCCTGGGCCAAGATTTGACCTAACTCTTTGCTTTTCGCAATGATTTCTTCTTCTGAAACGAGAACTTTTTTAATATCATTATCCAACATAATGTTTTACTCTTTCTGTTTGATATATAAGATAGCTTTCATTATACCATTTTTTGCAGATTTACTCAAATCAGTGATAAGCAGATTGGCAATTCCATAAATTTTTTCAGCCTGTTGGACAACTATGGCTTCTTTTCGTACTTGCTGAGGAATTTTTTGGTCAATAAACCAGCGACGGAGTTTCTTCTGAACACCATTTATTAGAATGCTGTCTCCTGCCTGTCTGCTGCGTAAGGTAATGGGGCTATCTGGTTGCAGATAAAGGATTTGTTGGGCATCTTCCAGTGGTTGATTGAGGGAAAATAGGTAGTCCCCATAAGTGAAGATACCGTCTGATTCTATCACAAGGGGAGCTAGTGCTTCATCCGTCTGAGGTTGGATTTTGCTGATGCAAAACTGATGATAATCTTTTTCTAATTGGTAGCTGTTTTTTAGGCTGTGACGATAATTGGCCTTGGATCGTAAAATATGGAGGACTTGGTCAAACTGAGCAGCTGTCAATTGAAGGTCTGGAAATTGTTCTAAATATTCTTCCAGAAGAAAACTTTGTATAGCCTGGGTTTGCTGCTGAAAATGTTGGAGGTTGGTGATTTCTACATCTTTGGTCAAATCACGCAGGGCTTGGACCAACTGTTGGCTTTCGGATGCTAACTGGAGGAGATTCTTATCCAGCTGAGGATTTTCCTGTCTCAATTGTGGCAAATAGGTATTTCGGATACGGTTTCGTAAATAAGCTGGACTGGTATTGCTAGAATCTTCAAAATGAACTGTTGCTGGAAAATCGGATTTTTGAAAGGTCAGCAAGGGACGAATCAGCTGGCCAGGTCCGAAGTCTTGGACTGGCTGGATGGCTGAGATGTGACGCAGTCGATTGCCACGGAGAATCCGCATGAAAACTGTCTCAGCCTGGTCGTCCGCATGATGCCCCGTGACCAGAGCAGTATAGCCTTTCTGGTCCATGACTTGTTTGAAAAAGTCATAGCGCCATTTCCGCGCAGCATTTTCCGAGAAAGCTCCTTGAAAATGTGAAATATAAACAGGAAGTCGTAGTTGAGTCGCTAATTCTTTGATATAGCGCTCCTCTTCCTGGGATTCTGGTCGTTGCTGGTGGTTGATATGTGCTATGCCTAGTTCGATATCTAGCTTCTCCCTGCTGTCGTATAGGAGCTGCAAAAGTGTCAGGGAATCCAGTCCACCGGATACAGCCACCAAAACTTTTCTGTGTTTATCAAAAAAGTGACCTTGGCGTGTCACTTTTATAAATCTTTCTTTCATTACTTCAAAATCTCGTAAATATCCTTGGCAATTTGTGAAATGTCGTCGTAGCTTGCCTTGTCCGTGAAGATGGACAAGATGAAGGGTGAGTCTGTGTAGACAAGAGCAACGTCGTGCCTGAAATCATAGGCGTCACCTATCTTATGGGCCACCGGAACCGGAATGTCCTTGGGAATGCGCTGGTCATCGAACCTGGTTTCCTTGAGACTATCAAGTACAAACCCACCCTGATGGTAAATAGCTTCCATCATTAGTCCAGCTACTTTTGGAGATGTTTCACGTGTAACCATGTCCCATTTTTGACCAGTGATGGAGGTGATGTCATCGTAAAACTGCTGATTAAACTTGTCAGCCAGGTAGTAGCCGACAATATTGCTTGCGACATTGTCAGACTCTTTGGCGATACGGTTGAGCAGGTCGTCAACTTGGTATTCTTTATTGTCAACTCGCTTGCTGATGGATCCACTGCCTGCAGGGTCATAGGCTCCATCAAAGTCCTCTGTCTCCTTTACATACTTGACCTTATCTGTCAATTTAAAACGCCCTAAATCAATTTGTTTTTGGGCATAATAGAGTGTAGGAAGCTTAGAAACACTGGCTGCATATAGAATCTTATCCTGATTGATACCTGCTTCTAACTGACTTGACACTTGCTTGACATATATAGAGTAGTTGTCTTTGTTGTATTTTGTGTCTAGGAGTTTTTGAACTCCTTCCATCCTATTATCTTGGGTTGACAAGTGGTCAAGTAGAGCCCAGCCCTTGCCGACAATCTGAACAAACTGACCTCTCGGTGTCTCCACGAGTGTGTCAACCTGAACAGGCTGATAAGGAGGAAGAGTACTTTCTTTTTCATCCTGCTTTGTAGAAACAGGACTAGTTAAAATTCGAGTATTCTCCTTGGTCCAATAGGTCTGTTCAAGACCTACCTGGTTTAAAATCCTGTCATCTGCTACTTGGTCTTGACTAGCCAAAACATAGGTGCCATCCGATAGTGTGAATACCTGCTGGTGGTGGTTATTTACCTCTAAACCTGCTAGTTCCAAACTGGAATCAGGCCCTATCTTGTGACTATAGTGGGTCAGGTCCATATCCTTAAACACATGGAGTTCTGTCAGGGAAATCGGGTTGCTAGGTAGGCTATGAAAGATGGGTTGGTATTCTTTTTGATTGAAAGTTACGTACTCTTCTTGCGTGATTTCAAAGGGGACTTCTGTGCTGTCCACAATGGTTGCAGAAAATAAAATTGGCAAGAGGAGTATGACTAATTTTTCCTTCATTCTCCATTCTTTCTATTTGGAAATTTCTTGTTGTGGATCAACGGACACTTTTAGCTGTTGATTTTTTTCAGTGAGTTCTTCTAATTTGTCATCGGAATAGGACAAAAATAACTCAACATTTTTTAATAAATCTTCTGTCATTTGGGCAACAATCCTGGAATATTGTAGATAAACTCGCCATCTTTTGAAAACTGATACTTGGCACGGACATATTTTGCAGCATATTCTTCATCCTGCAATTTTTTGACTAGGGCATCACGAAGTTCCTTCTCACGAGAAAGGTCTTTGTACTGATTTTCCAATTCAACTAGTTTGGCTTCATTTTGCTTCAATTTCTGATGAGTAGCCACTAGATTATAGGTTGGCAACATAAAGAGAAAAATCACCAAGACAATGACCGTCGCTAAAAAACGGTTTTTTTGCTGTTTTTCTAGCTCTTTGCGGTGAAATCTTTCCTTCTCAGCATCAATAAAACGATTGCTGATTTGGAGAACCTTAGATTTTTTCATCTGCTTCTATCCTTTTTTCGCTAACGATTTCGTACATTTTCAGAGCGTCTTCTTTCTTGGTCGAGTCTTTCATTTCCAAGACCTTGACTGTCAAGAGTTTGTTTCCAAATTGGATTTCGATTTGATCATTGATTTTGACATCCGTTGAAGACTTTGCCAAAATTCCGTTGATTTTGATACGGCCCTTGTCTGCCACTTCTTTTGCAACTGTCCGGCGCTTGATAATACGGGATACTTTTAAATATTTATCTAGTCTCATTTGAATTACCTCAACTAAATATTATATCATTTTTTAAAGGTTTTGGTAGAATAGGATAACTTTGTTACCAAAATGTAAAAAGAGAGTTTGGAAACTCTCTCACCAAAATATGAGTGCTGAAATGACTACTCCTGCGAAGAAAATGAGAATTGATGCATTCAATGAATTAAACAGTTCGGCACAATCAACCTTTACTTAACTTAATTTGGGCCAATTTTTCTGCGAATTGGATCAATTCCTCCAAGATTTCATAATCCTTCTGTTTTTGAAGGGTAAAAATCACTTCTAAACGGCCCCGATTCTCTGCAATTTGAACCTTGAGATTGGTCACCGATAGGGCCTGGAAATAATCCTGGGTCAGGAAAATTTGACCAGCCATGGGCTCAAAGGAAATTGTAATCTGCTGTTTCTTTCTAAGGACACTATGACAGAAAACCTGGTCCAGATAAGATTTGAGGAGACCAATTTCTAGCAAATAGGCTACAACATCCGGATAGTCTCCGAAGCGATCGACCAACTCTTCCTGCAATTCTTGATAGTTTACACGGCTGTCAATGTTCTTGATCCGCTTGTAAATCTCGATTTTTTGACGCTGGTCTGAAATGTATTCACTCGGTAAATAGGCATCAATCTGCAAATTGATTTCCGTATTACTCTTCTGACGCTGGCCAGCTTTACCTTTCTTTTCAAGAATGGCCTGTTCCAAAAGCTGAGAGTACATTTCATAGCCGACTGAGTCAATAAAGCCAGACTGGGCTGCACCGAGAATATTTCCCGCACCGCGGATGGACAGGTCCTGCATAGCAATCTTGAAGCCAGACCCCAGTTCTGTAAAGCCTTTGATGGCTTCTAGGCGTTTTTCAGCCACTTCTGTTAAGGACTTGTCAGGCCGATACATGAGATAGGCATAGGCGATACGATTGGAACGGCCGACACGACCACGAAGTTGATAGAGGGTTGACAGTCCCATATGATCGGCATTTTCAATAAAGAGGGTATTGGCATTTGGAATATCAACCCCTGTTTCAATAATGGTAGTCGTAACGAGAACATCGTACTCCCCTTCCACAAAGGCATAGAGGGTATTTTCCAGTTGGATTTCAGACATTTGTCCGTGAACATAACCGATGCTGGCCTCTGGAACCAACTCTTTCAGCTCTGAAACTTTTTGCTCAATGGTGTCAACTTTATTGTAAAGATAGTAAACCTGTCCGTCACGGTCTAATTCACGGATAATGGCATCGCGAATGACTGTTAGATTGGTTTCCATGACATAGGTTTGGACAGGATAGCGATTAGTTGGCGGTGTTTCAATAACAGACAAATCACGAATTCCAAGCATGGACATTTGCAGGGTCCGAGGTATAGGAGTTGCAGTCAAGGTCAGGACATCGATTTTCTTTTTCAGCTCTTTAAGGCGTTCCTTGTGCTTGACACCAAAGCGCTGTTCCTCGTCAATGACCAGTAAACCTAAATCGGAAAAGACCACATCTTTGGAGAGCAGGCGATGCGTACCAATGATAATATCCACCTGACCTTTTTTGAGCTTCTCCAGCGTTTTCTCTTGCTCTGCCTTGGTCTTGAATCGGCTCATCACATCAACATTGACAGGAAACTCAGCAAAGCGCTCTTGGAAATTTGCAAAATGTTGCTGGGCTAGGACCGTTGTCGGCACTAAAATTGCAACCTGTTTGCCATCATTGACCGCCTTAAAGGCTGCCCGCATGGCTACTTCTGTCTTACCAAATCCAACATCCCCGACCAAGAGCCGATCCATGGGCGAATCCTTCTCCATATCCTTTTTGATTTCGTCAATCGAGCGAAGTTGATCATCGGTTTCCACATGTGTAAAGTAGTTGTCAAACTCTTCTTGACTGGCATCATCAGGTGAAAAGGCAAAACCTTTGAGCTGACTGCGCTCTGCATAGAGCTTAATCAAATCATCCGCAATGTCTTCAACCTGCTTTTGCACCTTCTGCTTGGTCTTTTGGAAACGACCGTCGTTTAGCTTATTGACCTTAGGTGCCTTGCCGTCTGATGCCAGGTATTTTGACAGGAGGTCAATCTGCTCTACTGGAATGGAAATGCGGTCAGCATTCTGATATTGCACAGTAACATAGTCCCTGTGAACACCCGATATTTCAATGGTTTCAATCCCTAAATACTGACCGATACCGTGAACATGGTGGACTACATAATCTCCGACTGAAAGCTCACTATAATCCTTAATCCGCTCCGCATTGGACATATTTGCCCTGCGGATTTTGCGCTTGATTTTCTTATTAAAAATTTCCTTTTCAGTGATGACAACCAGCTTTTCATCCATAAGGTGAAAACCAGCTGACAGCTGACCAACGGTGATTTGCTGCTGCCCGGCGACTAATTGTGATGCTGAATGGACTGGTAAATGAATCTCGTATTCCTGTAAAGATTTCTGTAAAGCTTGTAAACTTGTTTCAGAAGAAGCCTGGATAATGACCGTATTGTTTGATTTGGCATAGCGAGCCAGTTCATCTTTTAAAAGCGGAATTTGGTGGAAAAATTCCTGCATGGGATGCTGGGTAAATTGGTAAAGTCCATCAAACTTGACATTGCCCAGACCTTTCTGGAAACTAGAAAAGAAGGTGGCTGGCTTATATTTTCTCAAATCAGCATAGGTTGACGCGAAGTAATTCAAACTTGACACTGATTTACCAGTCTGTAAATCCTGTGTCAAGACATCCGCAACTTCTTTCTCAAACTGGGCCTGTTTATCAGAAATTTTATGGAAATCATCTAGAAAAATAGGTGAACCTTTTGGAAGATAATCCAAAATAGTCCAGCTATCCTCATATAAGAAGGACAGGAATTTTCTGAGATCCGGATGACGGTAGGAAGACTGCATGTCTGCCAAGACTTCCTTGAGATAGGAAATCTGTTCTTCTTGATCGGAACGCTCAATCGTTTTCTGAATGATAGGAATAGCTCGTTGGTAGTCCTCTTCTGTCACAATCATTTCTGATGCTGGTGAAACGGAAATCTGTTCACAATTTTCCAGAGACTTCTGGCTATCGACGTCAAAAGTTCGGATGCCGTCTATTTCATCACCGAAAGACTCCAGACGATAAGGATGCTCAGCCTGCATATCATAAATATCTAGGATATCTCCTCGCTGGCTAAATTCTCCCTGGGTCAAGACACGAGAAACCTTCTTATAACCTGTATTGACAAGTGACTTGACAAGGGTGTCAACTTCCATTTCCTGACCAACTGAAAGTTCTAATCTAGCAGATTGATAGGCAGAAGGACTAGGTAGCAAAACACGGCAGGCAGCCATACTAGCTACCAGAATACCTGATGAAGTCTGGTCTTGTAGGAAATTCAAACTATCAATTCGAGACTGGGTTCGCTCTTTGGAGGCAAAAACAAACTCGGCAACAGGACTGTCATCTGTAAAGAAGTTGTAAACATAGTCGCTACCAATAATAGCTGATAAGTCTGTTGCCAAGCGCTCGGCCTCATTTTGAGTCGCCGTCACAATTAAAATCTTTTCTGACAAGCTATCAAAGGCAGTTGCCATGACCAAGGACTTGCTGGTTCCTGATAGTCCTAGTAGGAGTTGGCGAGTGGATTTATTCAGTCCTGCCTGCCACTGATTGATTTGCTTATTTTGGTGTAATAAATCCAGGATGTTCATTAGCCGTTAAACTTTCTCATGATGGTATCAAAGTCATCTTCCTGTAAATAGAAGTTGACAGCTTTGTCAAGTTTTTCAAGAGCTAGGTCAATGTTAATGCGGTCCTCCGTATCAAATCCAGATAAAACATGATGAACCACACTCATCTTGCCTTTGGGACGACCGATGCCAATCTTGATGCGGTCAAATTGATCTGTTCCTAGATACTTGATGATAGACTTAATACCATTGTGGCCACCGGCCGAGCCTTTTTGACGGAAACGGATTTTTCCAACAGCCATGTCCAAATCATCATAGGCCACCAAAATATCAGTCTCATCCAGTCCGTAGTAGGTCAGCAACGCATGCACCGCCTTGCCTGATTCATTCATAAAGGTCGTCGGCTTGACCAGAAAAATCTTCTCTCCGTCAATAAAGGTCGTTGCAAGGTCCGCTTGGAAAATCTTATCGTGCGTAAAAGCCACATTTTCACGCGCTGCAATCTTATCAATCAGCATAAAGCCGACATTGTGCTTGGTTTCAAAATAGCGGTCACCGGGATTGCCTAGACCTATTATCAATCGTGTCATTTTTTCTCCTTAAACACCAAAAGGGTTGGAAGTCTTTCCAACCTACTATTTTTATAGTTGTTTTTTGATTGCTAAACATTTGCTTAGTCTAGTCATCAAAGTCACAGGCAGTACTGATAGTACGGCAAGACGAGATAACAACGAATAAGCGAATATTAGGCATCAGACATTAAAGCGGAACTCCATGATGTCCCCATCCTGGACCACGTACTCCTTACCTTCTTCACGAAGGCGTCCAGCCTCTTTAACAGCCTTCTCAGAGCCATAGTGCATCAAATCATCATAGGACATGGTTACGGCGCGGATAAATCCTTTTTCGAAGTCTGAGTGGATGATACCGGCCGCTTGAGGCGCCTTGATACCTCGCTTGAAGGTCCAAGCACGGACTTCTTTTTCACCTGCTGTAAAGTAAGTACCAAGACCAAGTAAATGATAAGCTGCACGAGTCAGTTTGTCAACACCAGACTCAGTCAAACCGATTGCCTCCAAGAATTCTGCCTTGTCCTCGTCGTCGAGTTCAGAAATTTCTTCTTCGGCACGCGCTGAAATGACTACCACTTCTGCATTTTCTGTCGCTGCGAAATCGCGGATTTGTTGAACATACTCGATGCCGTCTGGGTCAGCGACCTTGTCCTCATCAACGTTAGCTACATAAAGGACTGGCTTGGTGGTCAAGAGGAAAAGCTGCTTGACAATTTTTTGCTCTTCGTCTGTAAAAGCTACTGTACGAGCTGATTTACCATCTTCCAAGACGGGCTTGATTTTTTCAAGGACTGCAAATTCTGCCACAGAATCCTTGTCTTTTTGTGTACGAGCCATTTTTTCTACACGCGCATAACGCTTGTTGATGCTCTCTAGGTCGGCCAAGATCAATTCTAGGTTAATGGTATCAATATCTGCGATTGGGTCCACAAACGCATCTTCACGGCCTTGTTCACGCATAACATTTTCATCGTCAAAGGCACGAACCACGTGAACAATGGCATCAACCTCGCGGATATTGGCCAAGAATTTATTTCCCAAACCTTCCCCTTTTGAGGCACCTTTTACGATACCGGCAATGTCTGTAAATTCAAAGGTGGTCGGCACGGTTTTCTTTGGTGTAATCAACTCTGTCAACTTGGTCAAGCGCTCATCTGGCACCTCCACCATACCCACGTTTGGATCAATGGTCGCGAAAGGATAGTTGGCAGCCTCTGCTCCTGCTTTGGTAATTGCGTTAAATAGGGTTGATTTACCAACGTTTGGCAAACCGACGATACCTGCTGTTAAAGCCATGTTTTTTTACTCTCCAATTAAAAATTCAATCATGACTATTATAGCAGAAAGTAGAGGAAAAAGGCGATATGACGGAACGAAATTAGAAAATTTTATTTATGAAAATACAATGAAAATATGACTACATTATTTATCATGATAAAACTGATGACAAAATTATAATTATCCATGGATTGATTGCCTAGCAATTCTTAGGAACTTGTCGCAACCAGCAGTTGCAAACTGTCAACTAGGACTCGCTTTCAAGAACTTTCTTCATTTTCCGCTCAAAATCATGCCGGCTCATCATAACCACATGGTCACAGTTGCTGCAACGGATTTTAATATCTGCACCTAAACGAATGACTTCCCACTTATTGGCTTTTTTGCCAGTCGATTTGATGACACAGGCATGAGGCTTTTTCATTTCGACGAATGTTCCTAATTGATACATGGTAACTCCTTATAGATAGATTTTTCTTTCTTGACAAGTCAATACAAACTCTGTCCCCGCCAGCATCTCACCATCCGTTTGAAATAGGATTTGCTGACTAGTTTTGATAGAAATAGTTTGGCACTGGAGATGTTTGATATATTTGGATTTCTTATGACGCTTAAGGACCAAATCGAGCAAGGCCAGCACCCGTCTATGAATTGGGCTGTTTTCAATATAAACCAGATCGATTTTCTGCTCATGAGCAGAGGCTTCCGGCCAAATCATGATACCACCGCCAAAGTAGGTATTGTTGGCAAGAGACAGGAAAAAGAGATTCTTCAACTGTTGTTCCTGGCCATCAATGACCGCGTCCACTGTCAAGGACTGCGCATCTAAAAGACTTCTGATAGCCATTATCAGATAGGTCAATTTACCAACTTTCACGCGCTTAAGCCAGTTTTTGAGCTTAGAGGATTCTGAACGTGCAATCACCTGGGCAGCAAAACCAGCATCCATACTATTGACAATAATCCCAAAGGACGTCTTCAAAACACAAATAGACTGCGTTTTTTCTGTCAAGAGGGCAGTTAGGACAGTATCTATCTCTCTGATTTTCATTGATTTGGCGAAATCATTGCCCGAACCTGTCGGATAATAAGCAAAAGGTAGTTGGCTTGGCCAATCCGTCAGGCTTTTAGATAGCGTACCGTCTCCACCTAAAATGAGCAGTCTATCCCCATCTCCATAGCCTTCTAAAATCTTTTGAATCTGAACTTTCTCATCATGCTTACCCTGGGTCAGATAGGTCTTAAATTCTACTTGTGGATAAGTTTTTTTAAGCTGGTCTATTATACTCTCTGCAGAATGACTGCCAGCATTTGGATTTGCTAAAATGTGTACAATCATAGGTAATTTTAGTATAACATAAAAACGGCTCAATGGCCGCTTTTACTGTTATTAGTTGGTACGAACAGGGGTTACCAATTGGATAAAATCGTCATCCTCACTGTTTGGCACCAGAGTAAATGGACGAACGTTGGAAATAAAGCTCACCTTCACCTGCTCACTGTTGGTCGCTTTGAGGGCTTCAATCAGATAAGTTGGGTTGAAGCTGATCACCAGATCCTCACCTGAAACGTCCAAGGTATCGATTTCTTCATTGACGCGGCCTACTTCTGGAGAATTGACATGGGCTGAGACAATACCCTTGGTAATTTCCAGTTTCACCGTTCCATTCTGAGTAGCATTGGACAAGAGACGGGCACGCTCCATAGACTGACGGAGATGGGAGGTATCAAAAACAGCTGTCGTCTTAAATTCTTTTGGAATGAGACGGTCGGTATCTGGATAGGTCCCTTCCAAAAGACGGGTATAGAAACTAATATACTCGCTTCTGAAGAGGATTTGGTTGTTGGAGAAGAAAACCTCTACCTTTTCAATTTCATCGGTAAATACGGCCGTAAATTCGCGGAGAGAGCGGCTTGGGATGACCACATTGAAATCATCTCCTGCAGTCTCCAAGACCAATTTACGCTGGCTGAGACGGTGGGAGTCGGTCGCCACTGTTTTGAGCTGTTTATTATCTGTTAGCACAAAGTGCACACCAGTTAGGATTGGACGACTTTCCTGAGTTGAGGCCGCAAAGGCTGTTTCGTTGATGGTTTGCTTAAGGACTTTTGTTTCCAATACCAGAGGTTTTGAAGTTGGCACTTCTTGCAAGCGTGGGTATTGCTCTGCTTCTTTTCCTTTGAGGGTAATTTCAGATTTACCACTAGTCAAGACAATCTGCTTTTGTTCGATTTCATTAAAATCAAGAACTAAATCAGGCATGCTAGAAACTACGTTGATAAAGAAAGCTGCTTCCAGAAGGATAGCTCCGGTTGAGCTAATCAAAAGACCAGCATTTTTATCTTGAACAGAAATAAAGTGTTCGATAGAAATTTGACCATTGGAACCAATCAGGGTAATACCTTCCGTATTAACAGCAATTTTAACAGTAGATAAAATAGGAATAGCATTCTTGGTACTGATAGCACGTTTGGTAATATTTAATGCTTGTAGGAAAACAGTTTTGTTAATGGAAAATTGAATCATGGATTCTCCTTTATTTATATATAATAAGGGTTAGTAATAGTAGTAGAGCCTGTGTATTCTGTGGAAAAGTGTAAGCAAGCGCATCAGAATAGGAAAAAAGGCTTGTTTACAACTTGTGGAAAACTGCGCACAAGTATGGGATTACATGATCTTATTTTTGATATTTGTAATTTCAATCAGGAAGCTTTCGTTATTCTTGAGCATGTCCCTTATTTTTTTATAGGCATGCATGACAGTTGTGTGGTCTCGATTACCGAAGGCCTTGCCAATTTTTGGAAGGGAGTTGTCCGTCATTTCCCTTGCTAGATACATGGCTACCTGACGGGCTAGGACAATATTTTGCAATCTCTTGCTTCCCTTTATTTCCTTGAGGCTAACGCCGTAGAATTTTCCGACCTCAGTCTGGATGGTTTCAATTGGGATAACAGAATTTTTTGGTGCTGCCTGATTGCGTCCTCGGATGGCCTCAGCTGCAATGTCGACGGTGATAGTGGTCAAATTTCTCATTCCAGCCAGGAGGCTGATATCTTTGAGAATACCTTCTAAATTTCTGACATTGGACTGGATTTGGCCTGCCAGATAGGTCAGGGTATCATTTGGAAATTCAAATGGATAGGTGGCACACTTGGTTCTGAGGATGGCCTCGCGCGTTTCGATATCTGGTGGGTAAATCTGGCAGGTAGCTCCCCAACTAAAGCGGGATACCAGGCGGTCTTCCAAATTATCCAGGCTATCTGGATTTCGATCGCTGGTTAGGACAATCTGTTTTCCTTGGCTCAAGAGAGCATCAAAGGTGTGGAAGAATTCTTCCTGTGTTGAAGCCTTCCCCTTTAAGAGCTGGATGTCATCAATGAGCAACAGGTCAAGATTTCTATAGTGCTCCTTAAATTCTTCCATGTCCAGTTCTTTTTTGGTGAGATAGTTGACAAATTCGTTAAGGAAGGATTCAGATGTGACATATTGAACACGCGCGTGTGGATTGTCTCCCAGGACTTGGTTACCAATTCCGTTGAGCAAGTGAGTTTTCCCAAGACCAGGTCCTCCCCAGATAAAGAGAGGATTGTAGAGCTGTCCAGGTGAATGAGCTACAGCTAGAGCAGCAGATTTGGCCATCATATTACTACCACCTTGGACAAAGTTATCAAAGGTGTATTGGGGCTGGATGCCTGATTGAATCGGAAGAAAACTGGATTTGCTGGGCTTGCCTATCGGAGCTGGAGTATCTGCTTCTGCTGGTGTTGTAACGACCTTATCAGCTTTATAGGCCTTGTCAGATTTTGGTTCTGATACAGATTGATAGGTATGGTAGGTGACGGAAATTTGCTCACCCAACACTTCTAAACCAGCAATCAGTATCAGTTCTTCAATATTTTGTTTCCACAATTTTTTCTTACTGGCCAGTATACTGTCGCTAGTTCCAGCGAGAAAAATTGTTGCAACGCCATCCTGCAATTCAATCAGGCGCGCTTCTTCAACCAGTAGCTCGTAGACAGAATTGGAAAGACTGGACTGGGCTAGTTCAATAAATCGATTCCAAAATTCTTGTTCCTTGTCCATTTGAAGCCTCCCTTCCTAAAAAGTGCTTATTCTAAGTTTACCATAAAAGGAAAAAGTTTTCCACAAGAATAAATATTTTTCCACACTGTTTATATCACTTATCCACAAGATGTGAATAAGTAAATTTATCACGATAAAATCGGCTTTTTCCACTATTTATTCCTGTTTATAAGTAGGGGGATTATTTTTATTAGTCACACAATTTTTTTAAGGTGTTGATAATTCTTTCGAATTCTTCGTTGGAATCAAAGGATAGGCTAATCTTCCCCTGACCAGATTTCTGCTGTCTAATCGTGACCATGGTTCCTAGGAGTTTCTGTAATTCAGTTTCTTGCTCCTTCAAAAAGAGATTTGTTTTCGGTGGGGCTTGTTTTTTCTTCTTTTTCAAAGCATTTTCCAGCCAACGAACACTTAATTGCTCCTGTTGGATACGCTCTATCCAGTAGACTTGTTTCGATTCAGGAAGACCGATTAAGAGACGGGCATGCCCCTGGCTGATTTCTCCGGTTTCAATGGCAGTAATGGTCCTGTTACTGAGGCTCAGCAAACGCAGAAGATTGGAAATATAAGGGCGGGATTTGCCCATAATTTGAGCAATTTCATCGTGGGTCAGCCCCTTTTCAATCAATTTTTGATAAGATGCTGCTTCTTCAATGGGATTCAAGTCCGACCGTTGGAGGTTTTCGATAATAGCCTGCAACATGAGCTGGTCATCGGATAATTCCTTTACAAGGGCTGGAATTTCTTTTAGACCGGCTAATTGACTGGCTCGTAAACGTCGTTCTCCAGCCAATAATTCATAGCCTATGAGAGAGGATTTTCGGACGATAATCGGTTGGATAATTCCATTTTCTCGGATAGACTGGGCTAGTTCCAATAATTTTTCTTGGTCAAAATGTTTTCGTGGCTGAAAAGGATTTGTTTGAATATCCTTAATCGCTATCTTTTTTAATTCTTCCATACAGTGACATTCTAGCAAAAAAAACCTTACTTTACAATGCTGTAAAGTAAGGTTTTTGTTTCAACTATTAAGAAAGGTCGTCTGTAGAGTGTGTCAACTTTATGTCAACCTTCTCTTCTTTGCCTTGACGGTAATAGGTGACTGTAATCGTGTCGTTAATTTTTTGTTTGTAAAGGGCACTTTGTAAATCGCTCTTGCTCTCAATTTTCTTACTATTGATCTCAGTAATGACATCGTAGGTTTTTAATTTGCCATCAGCTGGTAGGCCTGACTCGGTTGAAACAACTACTACACCTGAGGTTAAATCTGTATTTGCCAGACCTGCTTTTTCTAATTGACTGGTTGACAGATCGGTCAAGTCGACCATGTGAACGCCCAATGCTGGACGAACTACCTTACCATTTGTTTCCAATTGATTGATAATAGAAACAGCGTCATTTGAAGGAATCGCAAATCCCATACCTTCTATAGAGACACCACCATTATTGGCCAGAGAACTTGAAGTTATCTTACTTGAATTGATTCCGATAACCTGCCCCTGAATATTGATGAGGGGGCCACCAGAATTACCTGGGTTAATGGCTGTATCTGTTTGGATTGCATTGGTGGAGATGGTTTGTCCGTCCTCTGTTTGAGAAGTGACAGTCCGGCTAAGGCTGGAAATAATGCCCTGGGTGACGGTATTGGCGTAAACACTACCTAAAGGACTACCGATAGCGATGGCTGTTTCTCCGACCTTAATGCTGTCTGAATTGGCAAATTCAGCGACAGAGTGGGCTTTCTCAGCATCAATCTTGATAACGGCTATATCTGAATAGGTGTCTGCTCCCACTAGCTGTCCACTAACTTTCTCACCAGATGCTAAGAGAATGTCAATTTTTTCAGCATTAGCAATAACGTGATTGTTGGTGACAATGTAGGCATCCTTGCCATCTTTTTTATATATAACACCAGATCCCTCTCCTGCCACGGCCAGCTCATCGGAGCTTTCAATAGTACCAAAAATAGAGCTGAGGCTATTTGGTGTAGGCTGCTGGTAATTGATGACAGACACTACGGCATCCTGTACTTTTTCCACAGCCTTGGTTGTTGAATTCTCATTTTGATACTGAACTTTGCTGATGGTGGTTTCACCAGACCCCGCTTGCTGTGGAGCTGCGGGATTTTGGAAAGAGGACGCAACCAGATAGCCACTGATTCCTCCTAGAAACCCAAAGGCGAATAGAATGATAAATTTCAAATACTTTTTCATGACTTTTTCCCTTTCAGATTTAATCCATTTTCTAAAGATTACACTACCTTTCTTAATTATAACTTAAAATTTTCAAAATTCAATCCACAAGCTGTGGATAACTTTTTTCTTCTGTGTATAGACTCCCTATTTCCTTGCCTTATTGTCCATTTCATCTGTTAGATAGTTTGTGGATATGTTACAATAGAAATATGAAAATAAAAGTGATTACAGTTGGAAAACTAAAAGAGAAATATTTAAAAGATGGCATTGCTGAGTATAGCAAGCGGCTCAGTCGGTTTACCAAATTGGAGCTGCTTGAATTAGCAGATGAAAAAACACCCGACAAGGCTAGTCAGGCTGAGAACGAGCAAATATTGGCCAAGGAAGCGGAGCGGATTTTATCTAAAATCAACGAGCGCGACTTTGTCATCGCTTTGGCCATTGAGGGCAATCAATTTCCTTCAGAAGAATTTAGCAAAAAATTAGAAGATATTACAATAAAAGGATTTTCAGAAATTTCCTTTGTAATTGGAGGCAGCCTTGGATTGGCAGATTCGGTTAAAAAAAGGGCGAATTTGTTGATAAGTTTTGGAAAATTGACGCTGCCCCATCAATTGATGAAGTTGGTTTTGATGGAACAAATATACAGGGCCTTTATGATCCAACAGGGAAGTCCCTATCACAAATAGTTTCACGTGAAACAAGGAAGATGAGAGAATGAGAGAGTATCGTGTGTATGAGGGGCTAAGAGTGGCTACCTGTCTGACCTTTGTCAGCGGCTATTTGAATGCCTTTTCTTATTTGACCCAGGGTGGCCGGTTTGCAGGTGTCCAGTCTGGTAATGTCGTTTTGTTAGCTAGTCATTTAGCCCAGGGCAGCATCAAGAGTACAATTCACTTTTTAGTCCCAATTGTATTCTTTACACTGGGGCAATTTTTTACTTATTTAGCCAAAAAATATTTTTTGAAACACCGCTATCCTTGGCATTTTGGGAGCAGTTTAATCATTTTATGCTTGATTGTATTGACAATCGTTCTGACGCCCTTTGTCAATTCATTTTTTACTATGGGCTTATTGGCCTTTACAGCTTCCATCCAAGTAGAGACTTTTAGAAGTCTTAAGGGTGTCCATTATGCCAATGTGATGATGACTGGAAATGTCAAAAACGCAGCCTATATTTGGTTTAAGGGATTGATGGAAAAGAACGCACACTTGCAGGAAACTGGTCGAAATATCTACATTATTATTGTTGGGTTCATGCTTGGAGTTTGTCTATCTACTCTGTTTTCCCAATCCTTTGGAGAATATGCCCTCATAGGTGTCCTCCCCTTTGTTTTGTATATCAATTGGGAATTATGGCAAGAAAAAAGACCCGCCAGAGCAGGTCGGAGATGATTCCAGCAGGATTCGAACCTGCGACCGTTCGCTTAGAAGGCGAATGCTCTATCCAGCTGAGCTATGGAACCTCTTTCAACTCTTCTATTTTACATGAAAGATAGGTAGCTGTCAAGTTGCCGGAAAGTGAAAAAAATCTGAAAAAATGTTGACAAAAATAAGGTCATGTATTATACTAGTTAGCGTACTGATAATGGTCCGTTGGTCAAGGGGTTAAGACACCGCCTTTTCACGGCGGTAACACGGGTTCGAATCCCGTACGGACTATATCATCCGCCATAGCTCAGTTGGTAGAGCGCATGACTGTTAATCATGATGTCACAGGTTCGAGCCCTGTTGGCGGAGTAAATAAAGACTAGGAAACCTTGAGAAATCAAGGTTTTTTCTTATTTTGGTCAAAAGTTGGTCAATGAATTTAGAACTATCTCCGTTTTTACTGCATATTGGATAAGAATGAAAAAATCGTGAAAAAGCGACATGAATAAAAACACGATACATCGTCTTATTGGTGTATCGTGTTTTATAGTATTACTTCATCTGTTCCAATAAACTTTGAAAAGCTTTTATACTTTTTTCCTGTTTGTCTTTTGGCAGTTCTGATAGTGAGTCTAATAATTGTGAGAGTTCAGGGCTATTTTCCTTGATGCTGATATCAAAAAAATGTTCAATATCTGTTTCAAGAGCTTCTAAAATTCTTTCAAATGTATCAATTTTGATATTTGTTGCTAATTGTTCTATTTTATAGGCGTAATTCATTCCAAGATTGGCTTTCTCTTCTAATTCGTCTTGTGTCCAACCTTTTTCTAGTCGTAAATGGCGTATTCTCTTGCCAATATATTCCCTCAAACTTGCGTTTTCCATCATAAATACCTCGTTATTTCCTATCTTACAAGGTTTATAGTAAAGAAGAAACTTCTTAAAAGGTTTTAAATCATCTATTTTAGTTGTTAGAAACTAAAAACTATTGTAAAATAACCTTAAAAGATTATATAGCTATAATTTTTCAATTAAATATGATTTATGAAAACAATATTTTAGGAGAAGATGATGAATCAAAAAGAATGGGTAGAATTTTTTCAAGCGTCTAATGGACGTAATCCAGAACCAGCTGAATTTTCAGAAGCATTAAAGAATGGGGAATTTAAGATAGAGACTATTGAGACTGAGCAGAATGTAGTTGAAGAGCAGGTTGCAGAGAATCGATCAGAAAATCCACAACTTCATTCACAACCTAAATCAGTCATTAGTCAGAAGGATTTATTACTGAATACTGACTTGCGAGCTTTGCGCAAGCAGATTGAAGAAAAGGATACGACCTTGTCTAAGGATTTCTTTGAATTAGGATTAGCATACTATAATCAATCTATCAACCAGAAAGAAATCAACCTTGACAAAGAAGTGGCAAATATTATTGCACTTCTTCAAGAATCTTACAAACTACGTCAAGATTACAATATCCACGTTCCACGTGAAAAATCATGTTTAGCATGTGGTAATTTATTAAGTTCAGATAGTCGTTTCTGTTCGGTTTGCGGAAGTGATGTTCAAGAACTATCTGCTCTTGAAGAAGCAACTTTAAAAGAGTGTGACCTATGTTCTACTTTGCAAGCGGGTAAGAATAAGTTCTGTGCTTGTTGTGGAAAAGAATTTGCTTAGGAGAGTACGATGGATAAAAATCAGGTTTATATAGAACGTCTGAGGAAGGTTCTCTGGGAGAATCAAGAAGATTTAAAAAAAGTAACATCTTACGACTTTTGTACCTCCTGTAAAGAGTATGTGCTAACTTCAAACTATTGCCAACAATGTGGTCAAATGAACCTTTCAACGGAAACTGTATCCTTTGGCGAGAGTCAGTCACTACTGGATAATAGCCAATATTATATGGTTCAGTCAAATCGATGGTTAGATCGCTGGGGCCACTGGTTAGAGGAACAATTTAACAAATTAGGAATTGAAATCAATCAAGGGATTATTTTTCGATTAGGATCATTTCATGAAACTTTGACAATTATTTTTACAATTGTAAGTTTCATTATTATTTTAGCAGTAACGATTCCAAGTTTTGATATCGATAGTCTTATTGTCGGTGTATGTTCGGTATTTTTTTCTACAATATTGTTATATATAAACTATCTAATGTATCGTGGAGAATCTCATAAAATATTACCAGGGATAGTAGGCTTGATTTTGCTTTCAGTACTGGCAATGAGCAACTCACTTGAATTTTCAATTTTAATCATCTCATCAATGTTTCTGGTGGTTGTTATAATTCTTTTGTTACTTATTATGAAACCAAGCACAGCACAAGGGATTGAAAAAGCTTCATCAATGGTCAAAGAAAATCTTTCTGAGACTCAATTTAAAGTAACTTCTGCAAAGGCACAGAAAGAAACAGTTGCAGCTACTCATGTTCCAGTACAATATTCTAATCCTAGACCAAACTACAATAGAAGTGAAGATGCCTTTAAATATCGCCATACAGGCTCAACGGTTCTGAACTGGCTATTTTTTGGGCTTCCTCTAATTGTATTGCTGTTAAGTGCTTCAAGCCTATCAGAATTTTTAAGTAACTCTGGAATTTATATCGGAGATAGTATTTTTGCACTAATATTAGTAGCGACTTTCATCATATTTATTTATTTTCTACCAGCTTTCATCTGCCAAAGCAGTGGGTTGAAGATTGTCCTCTGGTTGTGTCTTCTATTATTTGGTTGGACAGTCATCGGTTGGTTTATTTTGCTGTTTGTTGCGACTTCATCAAATAATAACAGGAGACGGCAACAAGAGATGGATTATTTGATGAGGAAATTAGTTGATAAGTGAGAAATTGAGTGAGGAAAATTTATGGTAGTTATATTATATTTATTGATTTGTGCAGTTTTAGCGATACTTGGATTATTGGTTTGGATTATCATTCAAAAAAATCAAAAGAAACAAGATGAACAATTTCGGAATATTGTAGATAATATAGCTAATAGTATCAATAATAATGAGGATAGATGATGAAAAGAATTGAATGGATTGCATATTTTGAAGCAACGAATGGTCGAAAACCTACCCCTGCGGAATTGCAGGAAGCAGTAAAAAGTGGGATTGTGCAATCATCTAAAAAATCATTTCCAAAATGGGTCTATGGTTTGGTTGGGATTGTAGCTATCGCAGGCATTGCGTATATGTTTTTTACAAATACATCGAATCAAGAAATTTCTACTATATCAACAGGGGCCAGTTCCTCAACGAACCAGACAAAAGTAAGTCAGTCGCAATCGTCGAGCTCGCAAAAAGAGGAAGATGGGATTGATTTATCAGCTATCCAAGCAGGAGATTATGCGAGTATAGCAGGTTTGTGGTACACAGAAATTTCTGAAAGTCCCAAAGAATTTAACTGGAGTGATTATTTTAAACATCATCAAGTTCGTGAAGAAAATGGAATACTGACTTTATCGATTAATTTAGCAGGCGCACCTGCTCTAAAGATAATTCCTAAAGGAGTGGAATACAATCTACCTGTTGAGACGATATCTGGAGGGGTTCCGACAATGACTACCACCGATCGTATCGTTTCAGAAGGAATTGTGTCGGACGTATATTATCGAGAAGCTGATTTTAAAAATGTAGAGAATACACAATATTCAATCTCTTATCATACTCAGAAAACCAATGGAACTGTAGGAGATTATCAGCAAGTGATCGATGATAATCGTACAATGTTATCTACTAAAAGTTTTAATGGCTTGAAATATTACAGTCCAGAAGCTTTGGAGGCAAGTGAGCTGTACTATGCACTTTATGATTTTGATCAAAATGGTACTAATGAATTCATTCTGGCAGGTAAGAAGAATGATACTACTACTGGTGTTACTACCTTTGACAAACTAGCATCTTGGGAGCGCACCATATATGGAGTGTTTACTGTACAAGACAAAGAAATTATAACCTTATTTAACGGGATAGGTTATCGTACTCATGTTGCGCCTATGACCGACGGAAGTTTTTGGTTACGTGGTTCAGGAGGGTATGACACAGGTGTCTATGAGCATTATTCTTTTACTGATTCAGGAATCTCTGTTTCTAAAAATCTAATGATAACCTATGAAAATTTAGGGAAATCAAATGAAAAAATTCAAGATGAGTCAGGCAGAGATTTTACATGGGAAGAAGTGCAAGCTGAGATAAATCAGTATGAAATTCTATCTTCAGATGTAATGATATGGAATAGATTGTAATAAGAGCGGTGAATATACTCTAATAAGTTAAATAAAAATCTTCTTACATATTTGTAGGAAGATTTCAGATTGAAGACAAACACTTAAGAGGCGTTTGTCTTTTTCTGTTTATTGGTCTGATAGTCGGTCTTTTTGCCAGAA
>NZ_JBIMJM010000032.1:0-22883 GCF_043674115.1 Streptococcus sp. A34
GCCGGCTTAGCTCAGTTGGTAGAGCATCTGATTTGTAATCAGAGGGTCGCGTGTTCAAGTCATGTAGCCGGCATTAACTGAATAGGTTGCGAACGTAGTTCAGTGGTAGAACACCACCTTGCCAAGGTGGGGGTCGCGGGTTCGAATCCCGTCGTTCGCTTTGAGAGGCCGGGGTGGCGGAACAGGCAGACGCACAGGACTTAAAATCCTGCGATGGCAACATCGTACCGGTTCGATTCCGGTCCTCGGCATGGACGTATTATAGGAAGCACCCTTAGCTCAACTGGATAGAGTACCTGACTACGAATCAGGCGGTTAGAGGTTCGAATCCTCTAGGGTGCATGACTCGCTTAATGCTTCATTAGGGGAGCTTTATTTTTAGTGATAACGGGAAGTAGCTCAGCTTGGTAGAGTACTTGGTTTGGGACCAAGGTGTCGCAGGTTCGAATCCTGTCTTCCCGATGTTATTTTGGCGGTGTAGCTCAGCTGGCTAGAGCGTCCGGTTCATACCCGGGAGGTCGGGGGTTCGATCCCCTTCGCCGCTATTTTTATCTTGTTTGCTGGACCTTTAGCTCAGCTGGTTAGAGCTCTCGGCTCATAACCGAGCGGTCGTAGGTTCAAGTCCTACAAGGTCCATATTCATGGAGGATTACCCAAGTCCGGCTGAAGGGAACGGTCTTGAAAACCGTCAGGCGTGTAAAAGCGTGCGTGGGTTCGAATCCCACATCCTCCTTTTGGCTCGGTAGCTCAGTTGGTAGAGCAATGGATTGAAGCTCCATGTGTCGGCGGTTCGATTCCGTCTCGCGCCATTACCCAAGATCATCTTGGGCGCGTAGCTCAGATGGTTAGAGCGCACGCCTGATAAGCGTGAGGTCGGTGGTTCGATTCCACTCGTGCCCATTTCATTCGTTATTAAGGAGAATTACTCAAGAGGCTGAAGAGGACGGTTTGCTAAATCGTTAGGTCGGGTAACTGGCGCAAGGGTTCGAATCCCTTATTCTCCGTAGTAAAGAGATATCGTTAGATAATCTCTTTTTATTTTACACAAATTGGGTGACAGTCATGAATAAATTTTTTCGCTATCTCTTATACGCTCTTTCAGTTGTAATTATATCGTTTTCTTTGCTTTTTCTTTCGACGAGGGTCAATATATTTAATGGATTTTCAGTCGTTACTAATGGACTTTCAACTGTTCATAGGTTTGTTGGTTGGCCTTTTCAATCCTTAGCGCGACAGAAGAATATTGTGGAGGACTTATTTGCCAGTTACCATGAAAATAGTGACCTTAAGTCTTCAATTATGGCACTTGGCAATGTTCAATCACAGAATGAAAGTTTGGTGAAAGAAAACGAAAACTTGAGAAAGAATCTTGCTATGAAGGAGGAGTATTCTAGCTTAGATTTTACAGCTGCTATGGTTGTTTCTCGTTCGCCAATGGCTTGGAACCAGACCCTAACGGTCGATATGGGGGAAAATGATGGAATAACCTTAAACAGCTTGGTATTGTCAAATAATGGTTTGATTGGTTTTGTTTCAGATATGACGTCGACTAGTTCAGTAGTTTCCTTGTTTACGAATGACTCTTTTGAGTTAAAAGTGCCCGTCAAGATTATTCTGGGATCTGACTCGGTTTATGGTATTCTATCTGGTTATGATGTTGAATCAAATAGCTTTGTCATTTCACAGTTGAATGAAGAAAGGGAGATAAAGGTAGGGAGTCAGGTTGTGACGAGCGATTTTGGTGGAACTGTGCCGGCAAATCTGCCAGTGGGGAAGGTTCAGTCTGTGCAGGAAAATGCAAGTAGCAGTGAAAAGTCTGTATTTGTCTCACCTGCGGCTGATTTTTCCAATCTATATTCGGTGTTGATGATTGGTAAATAATATGAGAAATAAATGGTTTCCTATTCTACTCCTAAATTTATCTGTGCTTATTTTTCTATTAGATGGGCAACTAGCCCTCTTGTATACAAATTTTTTACCGGGATTTTTGTCAGCGAGTTCCTATCTTCTTTTTTTCTATGCCTTGTATGTTAGTTTGCAATGTCGATTTTCTCAGACAGTTCTTCCAGTGGCCATTTTAGGTTTTCTTTTTGATATTTATTACTTAGATCTTATTGGTGTGGCTACGGTATTATTCCCAGTTCTCTTGTATTTCGTTTATTATTTTAGTGATAAGTTACCTTGGAAATTTGGGACCTTGCTTATGATGCAGTTTGTCATGATTTTCTTTTTTGAAATGATTGGCTTTCTTTTGGCACGAGTGTTTAGCTTATCTCATCTGTCTATTTTCATTTTTCTCTTCTATCATTTACTTCCAACTCTGATTATCAATACTCTGATTTTTATATTTATTTATCCATGGCTAGGCCGATTTTTTTCCATCACAGTTAAGACATAAAAGTGTAATAAACGCGTAATATTAGGGCGCATTTTTTGTGATAGAATAATAGAAGTCAGAAAGTATAGAGGAGTATCTTGCAATATGAAGAAACAAGTAATTGCTACACTATTTTTGAGCACGATCGTTCTTTCTCAAGTAGGTAATGTAGCGACAATCAGTGCAAATGATACTGATAGTAAAATTGCCGCTCAAGATGAGAAAATAAATTCGATTGCAGCTCAACAAGCGTCAGCACAAGCAGAGGTTGAAGCACTTCAAGGAAAAGTCAATGCCATCTATGCAGAACAGGATGCATTGAATGCAGAAAATGAACGGTTAGAAGAAGAATCTGCTCAATTGAGCGCTGAAATTGAGCGTCTGTCTGCGGATATTGTTTCACGTGATGGTGTCTTAAAAGAGCAAGCTCGTAGTGCTCAAGTAAATGGTTCTGCAACTAGCTATATCAATACTGTATTGGATTCAAAATCGCTCGTTGATGCAGTATCTCGTGTTAACGCTATGCGTGAAATTGTTTCGGCAAACAAACGTATGTTGGAACAACAAAAATTAGATAAAGAAGCTATTGAAGAAAAACAAATCGCTAACCAAGAAGCGATTAACGTTGTATATGCTAACAAGCAAAAATTAGAAGATGCAGCGGTTGAGTTGAAAACACAAGAAGCATCTTTGAAAGCAGCTCAATTGAACTTGGCTGCTGAAAAAGCAACTGCTGAAAATGAAAAAGCATCTTTGCTTGCTCAAAAAGCAGCTGCTGAAGAAGCAGCGCGTAAGGCGGCTGAAGAGCAAGCAGCTTATCAGGCTCGTCAAGCTGAGCTTGCGGCTAAACAAAGACAGGCTGTAGCGCCAGTTATTTCTAATACTGTTGCAGCTGCCACACCAGCTCCTGCGACTCCTGCGGCAGAGACGCCAGCTCAAGCACAGGAAGCTACACCGGCTCCTGCTCCAGCAGTTGCGGCAGCTACACCGGCTGCTGAAGCGACAACGGTTGCCACACCAGTTGTTACTTACTCTGCAGGTAATACTTATCCTGTAGGTGAATGTACATGGGGTGTTAAACAGATTGCTCCTTGGGTAGGAAACTACTGGGGTAATGGTGGTCAATGGCTTGGTTCTGCAGCGGCAGCTGGTTTCAGAACTGGTTCGACACCACAAGTTGGCGCAGTTGCAGTATGGACTAATTCTTACTATGGTCACGTTGCAGTAGTAACAGCTGTAAATGGATCTGAAATTCAGGTAATGGAATCAAACTTTAACGGTAATCGTTATGTAAGTAATTTCCGTGGCTGGTTTAATGCTAGCTCCTCAGGAATTGCTGGCTACATTTATCCAAATTAAAATTTCATAGGACGTCTATTGGAGGCGTTCTATTTTTATTTGAAAAATGGAGAAAAAAGGTTTAAAATAGATAAGTAGAAATTTTTAGGAGGCAGTCATGGCGTTTTCTGACTTAATGTTGTTTGCTTTATCATCCAATCAAAAGCTTGCAGCTGAAGTAGCAAAAGAAATGGGAATTCCTTTAGGGAAGTCAAGTGTTCGTCAATTTTCTGATGGTGAAATCCAGGTAAATATCGAAGAATCGATTCGTGGTAGCCATGTGTACATCCTTCAATCAACAAGTTCTCCTGTAAATGATAACTTGATGGAGATTTTAATTATGGTAGATGCCTTGAAGAGGGCTTCTGCTGAGTCAGTTAACGTTGTGATGCCATACTATGGTTATGCACGCCAGGACCGTAAGGCTCGTTCTCGTGAGCCAATTACGTCAAAACTAGTAGCTAATATGTTAGAGACCGCAGGTGTAAATCGTCTCTTGACCATTGACCTCCATGCGGCACAAATTCAAGGTTTCTTTGATATTCCGGTCGACCATTTGATGGGTGCGCCTTTGATTGCAGATTATTTTGAGCGTCGTGGCATGATGGGAGATGGTTATGTGGTTGTATCTCCAGACCATGGTGGTGTGACCCGTGCACGGAAGTTGGCCCAATTCTTGAAAACACCGATTGCCATTATTGATAAGCGCCGTAGTGTCGATAAGATGAATACTTCTGAGGTTATGAATATCATCGGTGATATTAAGGGCAAGACCTGTATCTTGATTGATGATATGATTGATACGGCAGGAACAATTTGCCATGCGGCAGATGCTCTGGCCGAAGCTGGTGCAACAGCTGTCTATGCATCTTGTACCCACCCTGTCTTGTCTGGACCTGCTATGGATAATATCAGTAAGTCAGCCATAGAGAAACTGGTTGTCTTGGATACCATTGAGATTCCACAAGACCGTTTGATTGATAAGATTGAGCAGATTTCTATAGCGCATTTGTTGGCGGAAGCGATTATTCGTATCCATGAAAAACGTCCGCTGTCACCGCTGTTTGAATCACATAAAAGATAATGAGGGTAAAGGGGAGCGCAAGCTTCTCTTCTTTTTTTCTGTTCATTCTGCTGGAAATGTATTATAATAAACCTATATCTTTTTGAGGTGAATGTATGAATTTATTAGATCGTTTTAATAAAAATCTCAATCGAATTGAAGTGTCTATGATTCGTCAGTTTGATCAGTCGATTTCTCATATTCCTGGAGTTTTGAAATTAACGCTGGGCGAGCCTGATTTTACGACGCCAGACCATGTCAAGGAAGCGGCTAAGGCGGCCATTGATGACAACAAGAGTTATTATACTGGTATGGCAGGTCTTTTGGAATTGCGTCAGGCGGCAGCGGAATTTGTATTTGAAAAGTACAATCTGTCCTACAATCCAGAAACAGAAATCCTGTCAACTATTGGAGCGACAGAGGCTTTGTCGGCTAGCTTGGTGGCTATCTTAGAAGCTGGAGATACGGTGCTCTTGCCTGCGCCAGCTTATCCTGGTTATGAGCCGATTGTTAATATGGTCGGGGCAGATATTGTGGAAATTGATACGACGGCCAATGATTTTGTATTGACACCAGAGATGCTGGAACAAGCCATTATCGAGCAGGGAGACAAGCTCAAGGCGGTCATTCTCAACTATCCTGCTAATCCGACTGGTGTGACCTATTCACGTGAACAGATTGCGGCCTTTGCAGATGTTTTGCGCAAATACCCAATCTTTGTCTTGTCTGATGAGGTTTATGCTGAATTGACCTACACAGGTCAGCCTCATACGTCGATTGCGGAGTTTTTGCCTGAGCAGACCATTCTCATTCAAGGTCTGTCCAAATCCCATGCTATGACGGGATGGCGGATTGGTTTAATCATGAGTCAGGCGCCGATTATTGCGCAGATTATCAAGAGCCACCAGTACTTGGTGACAGCGGCATCGACAGCTATGCAGTACGGTGCGGTTGAGGCTTTGAAAAATGGTAAGGATGATGCTCTACCGATGCGGGCGGAGTACATCAAGCGTCGGGATTATATTATCGAGAAGATGACGGAGTTGGGCTTTAAGATTATCAAGCCAGATGGCGCCTTTTACATTTTTGCGAAAATTCCTGCGGGCTATAGTCAAGATTCCTTTAGCTTCTTACAGGAATTTGCCCAGAAAAAGGCGGTGGCCTTTATTCCGGGTGCGGCTTTCGGTCAATATGGTGAGGGCTATGTGCGGATTTCCTATGCAGCCAGCATGGAGTCTATCCAAACAGCCATGGTCCGTTTAAAAGAGTTTTTAGAAGAAAATGGAGCGAATTGAGACAAGGGGATTAGTCCTTTATAATCGCAATTACCGAGAAGACGACAAGTTGGTCAAGATTTTTACGGAACAGGCTGGCAAGCGGATGTTTTTCGTGAAACATGCCTCTAAGTCCAAGCTGGTTGCGGCTATTCAGCCCTTGACCTATGCGGATTTTATTGTCAAAATCAATGAAGAGGGTCTGTGCTACATCGAGGATTTTCATCAGGTTCAGCTCTTCAAGGAAATCAATGGGGATATTTTCAAGCTCAGCTACGCAACTTATTTGATGGCCTTGGCGGATGCTGCCTTGCAGGATAGGATTCATGATGCGCCGCTCTTTGCCTTTTTGGTTAAGACTTTGGATTTGATGGAATCGGGCTTGGACTATGAGATTTTGACCAATATTTTTGAAATTCAACTGCTGGAGCGGTTTGGAATTGGGCTTAATTTTCACGAGTGTGCTTTTTGTCACCGAGTTGGTCTGCCTTTTGACTATTCCTATCAATACAGTGGCGTTCTCTGTCCGCAACATTATCATAAGGATGAACGAAGGGCTCATCTGGACCCCAATGTGCCCTACTTGCTGGACCAATTTCAGGCCATTTCTTTTGATGATTTAGAAACCATTTCGATCAAGCCGGACATGAAACGGAAGTTGCGGCTCTTTATCGACCAGCTCTATGAGGAATATGTCGGTATTCACTTGAAGTCCAAGAAATTTATCGATGATTTGTCGTCTTGGGGGCAGATTATGAAGAAAGAAAATGAGGAAAACTAATGAAACGTATTGCAGTAGATGCTATGGGTGGGGACCATGCCCCTCAGGCGGTCATTGAAGGGGTTAATCAGGCCCTCAAGGAATTTTCGGATATTGAAATTCAGCTCTATGGGGATGAGGCTAAAATCAAGCCCTATTTGACAGCGTCGGAGCGAGTGACCATTATCCATACGGATGAGAAAATCAATTCGGATGATGAACCAGTTCGAGCTATTCGTCGCAAGAAAAACTCTTCTATGGTTTTGGCGACTCAGGCTGTTAAGGATGGGCAGGCGGATGCAGTGCTATCAGCTGGAAATACGGGGGCTCTTCTGGCGGCAGGTGTCTTTGTTGTCGGTCGTATTAAGAATATTGATCGTCCCGGACTCATGTCCACTCTGCCGACTATGGATGGCAAGGGATTTGATATGATGGATTTGGGGGCCAATGCAGAAAATACAGCCCACCACCTCTATCAGTATGGGATTATGGGCTCCTTCTACGCAGAGCATGTGCGTGGGGTCAAGCATCCGCGCGTGGCTCTCTTGAACAATGGTACGGAGGAAACAAAGGGAACACCTGTGCATCAAGAGGCTTTTGCTCTTCTCAGTCAGGAACCGTCTATCAACTTTATCGGCAATGTAGAGGCGCGTGAGTTGCTCAACGGCGTTGCTGATGTGGTTGTAACCGATGGTTTCACGGGAAACGCTGTGTTGAAAACAGTTGAAGGAACGGCTAAGTCTATCGTCGGTCAGTTGACAGGTGCTATCAAATCAGGTAGTTTCCTAGCCAAAATCGGTGGTCTCTTGCTCAAACCGACCTTGAAGAAAGCTCTAGGAGCCTTGGATTACAAGACAGCAGGTGGTGCGGTCTTATTGGGACTCAAAGCTCCGGTTATTAAGGCACACGGGTCTAGCGATGCAACAGCTATTTTCTATACGATAAAGCAGGTTCGTCAAATTTTGGATGCCAATATAGTAGAAAAATCAGTGGCCAAATTTTCACCAGTGGGGAACAATCATGACTAGAGAGCAAGTTTATCAGAAGATTGTGGAGATGATTCAAGAGGAGAAGGGAGAGGACTTTCTTGTCCAGCCTGATTCTTCTTTGACGGACAATATTGCCCAAGATTCGGTTGAGGTCATGGAATTTGTTCTTAATTTGGAAGACGAGTTTGGTGTCGATGTTCCAGATGCTGCGATTGAGCGCTTTGAAACATTAGCAGATATTGTGGATTTTATTTGGAGTCAATTGAAAGAACGTTCGTAGATTACGGGCGTTTTTCTTTTTATTCGATAGTATTTTAGACTTTTAATTGTTAACACGAATATTATGTGATAGAATAAACGAAAAGACTAGAATATTTTATGAAAGGCGAACATTTTAATGAAAACAGACCTTCTCTATTCAGGAAAAGCTAAAGATATCTACGCTACAGTTGATAGTGAGCAGATTGTTGCAGTTTACAAGGACCAGGCAACGGCTTTTAATGGCGGCAAGAAAGAACAGATTGTGGGCAAGGGCCGGCTCAATAATCTGATTTCTTCGCTTATTTTTGAAAAGTTGAATGCTGCAGGAGTTAAGACGCATTTTATCAAGCGTTTGTCGGATACAGAGCAGTTGAATAGGAAAGTAGAAATTATTCCGCTGGAGGTTGTTTTGCGAAATGTGACCGCTGGTTCTTTCTCAAAACGTTTTGGAGTAGAAGAAGGAATTGCATTAGTTACTCCAATCGTGGAATTTTACTATAAAAAAGATGAGTTGGACGATCCTTTTATCAACGACGAACATATTGCTTTTCTTAATCTAGCTAGTTCAGAAGAAATCGCCTATATCAAGGAAGAAACACGTCGTATCAATAGTTTCTTGAAAGACTTGTTTGCCCAGATTGGGTTGACTTTGGTGGATTTCAAGCTAGAATTTGGGGTTGACTCTTCTGGTCAGATTTTATTGGCGGATGAGTTTTCTCCGGATAATTGTCGTTTGTGGGATGCGGATGGCAACCACCTGGACAAGGATGTTTTTCGTCGGGGGCTCGGGGAGTTGACCGAGGTTTACGAGGTCGTATTGGCAAAGTTACAAGAAGTGAAATAAGGATTGGAAAAAATGGCGAAGCGGATTTTTGTTGAGAAGAAGGCGGATTTTCAGATTAAGGCGGAGACTCTTCGTAAGGAGTTGACTCATAATTTGCAGTTGACAAGCCTGTCAAGTTTGCGGTTAGTGCAGATTTACGATGTTTTCAATCTTGAGGAGGACTTGTTAGAGCAGGCCATCAAGCACATCTTTACTGAGCAGGTGACGGACAAGGTCTTGTCGGAAGCGGAACTGGGCTTGGAAGACGCGGTTTATTTTGCTATTGAGGCTTTGCCTGGTCAGTTTGACCAGCGGGCTGCCAGCAGTCAAGAGGCCCTTCTCTTGTTGGGCAGTCGCCAGGAGGTGCGTGTCAATACAGGCCAGCTTTACATCTTGAACGGTGATGTGCAGGAAGAAGAGTTAGTTGCTATCAAGAACTATTTGCTCAATCCTGTGGATTCGCGTTTCAAGGATTTGGATGCTCCTTTGGTGGCTCAGGAGTTTTCGGTGTCAGATACGACTATTCCGACCTTGGACTTTTTTGTAGGCTATGGGGCGGAGGAGTTTGCGGCCTACAAGCGAGAAGTTGGTTTAGCAATGGAAGTGGCAGACTTGCTCTTCATTCAGGACTATTTCAAATCCATCGGACGTGTGCCGACCGAGACAGAACTCAAGGTATTGGATACTTACTGGTCTGACCACTGTCGTCATACGACTTTCGAGACTGAATTGCGTACTATTGATTTTTCAGCGTCACAATTCCAAAAGCAATTGCAGGCAACCTATGACAAATACTTGGCTATGCGAGAGGAATTAGGGCGATCTGATAAGCCACAAACCCTCATGGACATGGCAACCATTTTCGGTCGCTACGAGCGTGCCAATGGTCGCTTGGATGATATGGAAGTATCGGACGAAATCAATGCCTGCTCAGTCAAGATTGAAGTGGACGTGGACGGCGTCAAAGAGCCTTGGTTGCTCATGTTTAAGAACGAAACTCACAACCATCCGACGGAAATTGAACCCTTTGGTGGTGCTGCGACCTGTATCGGTGGTGCCATCCGTGACCCGCTTTCTGGTCGTTCATACGTCTATCAAGCCATGCGGATTTCAGGCGCGGGCGACATTACACAGCCTCCTTCTGAGACGCGAGAGGGTAAGTTACCACAGCAGATTATTTCGAAAACGGCTGCGCACGGTTATTCTTCTTACGGCAACCAAATTGGTCTGGCGACCACCTATGTACGTGAGTATTTCCACCCAGGCTTTGTCGCAAAACGTATGGAGTTGGGTGCCGTTGTCGGTGCAGCTCCTAAGGAAAATGTGGTCCGTGAAAAACCAGTCGCAGGCGATGTGGTCATCTTGTTAGGGGGTAAAACAGGTCGAGATGGTATCGGTGGGGCAACAGGCTCTTCCAAAGTGCAGACGGTTGAGTCTGTGGAAACGGCTGGAGCGGAAGTCCAAAAAGGAAATGCTATCGAAGAACGTAAAATTCAGCGTTTGTTCCGCAATGGTGCCGTGACTCGCTTGATTAAAAAATCCAATGACTTTGGTGCAGGAGGTGTCTGCGTAGCTATTGGAGAACTGGCAGACGGTCTTGAAATCGACTTGGACAAGGTTCCACTCAAGTATGCAGGCCTGAATGGAACGGAAATTGCCATTTCTGAATCACAGGAGCGGATGAGCGTGGTGATTCGTCCGGAAGACGTAGATGCCTTTATCGCAGCCTGCCGTCAGGAAAATATCCATGCGGTTGTTGTAGCCAAAGTCACTGAAAAACCAAACCTGGTCATGACCTGGAATGGACAAACCATTGTCGATTTGGAGCGTTCCTTCCTTGATACCAACGGTGTGCGCGTGGTGGTGGATGCTAAGGTGGTTGACAGCCCTGTCAATTTACCAGAAATGCGTAAAACATCTGCTGAAACCCTGCAAGAAGACTTGAAAGAACTGTTGTCAGACCTCAACCATGCTAGTCAAAAAGGTTTGCAGACCATTTTCGACTCATCTGTTGGTCGTTCAACCGTCAACCACCCACTCGGCGGTCGTCACCAGCTGACTCCGACAGAAAGTTCGGTGCAAAAGTTGTCTGTCCAGCACGGTGTGACGACGACGGCTTCTGTCATGGCTCAGGGCTACCATCCCTATCTGGCAGACTGGTCACCTTACCACGGAGCAGCCTATGCAGTCATCGAAGCGACAGCTCGCTTGGTGGCAACAGGCGCTAACTGGTCCAAGGCTCGCTTCTCCTATCAGGAGTATTTCCAGCGAATGGATAAGCAGGCAGAGCGTTTTGGTCAGCCAGTAGCGGCTCTGCTCGGCTCTATCGAGGCTCAGATCCAGCTTGGATTGCCGTCTATCGGTGGCAAGGATTCCATGTCTGGTACCTTTGAGGACTTGACAGTTCCGCCGACCTTGGTGGCCTTTGGCGTGACAACGGCAGACAGCCGCAAGGTCCTCTCGCCTGAGTTCAAGGCAGCTGGCGAGCACATTTATTACTTGCCAGGTCAGATTTTGTCAGAAGACATTGATTTTGGCTTGATCAAGTCTAATTTTGAAGCTTTTGAAAAATGGCAGAGCGATTATGCGATTACGGCTGCTAGTGCGGTCAAGTACGGAGGTGTTCTAGAAAGTCTAGCCCTCATGTCCTTTGGTAACCAAATCGGTGCAGAAGTTGAGATAGCGGAGCTTGAAACGAGCCTGACAGGTCAGCTAGGTGGCTTTGTCTTCACATCGAAAGAAGTCATTCCAGATGCGGTGAAAATCGGACAAACGACTACTGACTTTACACTTCTTGTCAACGGTGTCAGCCTAGCTGGACAGGACCTACAAGCTGCTTTTGAAGGTAAGTTGGAAGAAGTCTATCCAACAGCATTTGAACAGGCGACTGATTTACAGGATGTTCCAGCAATTACCAGTTCAGCAGTTCTACAAGCCAAGGAAACAGTAGAAGTACCGCTTGTTTACATCCCAGTCTTTCCAGGAACTAACTCAGAATACGACTCCGCCAAGGCTTTTGAACAGGCTGGTGCCAAGGTCAAATTGGTTCCTTTCGTGACGCTGGATGCGGCAAGTATTGAGCAGTCGGTTGACACCATGGTTGACAACATTGACAAGGCAAATATTCTCTTCTTTGCTGGTGGATTTTCTGCGGCAGATGAGCCAGACGGGTCTGCTAAGTTTATCGTGACTATCTTACGAAACGCCAAGGTCCGCTCTGCTATTGACCGTTTCATCGAAAAAGGTGGCCTTATCATCGGTATCTGTAATGGCTTCCAGGCCCTTGTCAAATCGGGCTTGCTACCTTATGGAAACTTTGAGGAGGCGGGAGAAACCAGTCCAACCCTCTTCTATAACGATGCCAACCAGCACGTTGCCAAAATGGTGGAAACGCGGATTGCCAATGTCAACTCACCGTGGTTGGCGGGTGTTCAAGTCGGTGACATTCACGCTATCCCAGTTTCACACGGGGAAGGAAAATTCGTGGTGACGGATGAAGAATTCGCTGTCTTGCGAGATAATGGTCAGATTTTCAGCCAATACGTTGACTTTACTGGTCAGCCAAGCATGGATTCTAAGTACAATCCAAATGGTTCTAGCCATGCTATTGAAGGAATCACCAGTCGCAATGGTCAGATTATCGGGAAAATGGGGCATTCGGAGCGTTACGAGGACGGTCTTTTCCAAAATATTCCAGGTAAGAAAGACCAAGGATTGTTTGTTTCAGCAGTTCGCTATTTTACAGGAAAATAAATATGACATATGAAGTTAAATCACTCAATGAAGAATGCGGAGTTTTCGGTATTTGGGGACATCCGCAGGCTGCTCAGGTGACCTATTTTGGTCTACATAGCTTGCAGCACCGAGGACAAGAAGGAGCAGGTATTGTTTCGAACAATCAGGGAACGCTTTATGGACATCGAGCTACAGGACTCTTATCTGAAGTTTTTAAAAATCCAGCTGATTTGGAAGGGTTAAAAGGGAATGCGGCAATCGGACATGTTCGATATGCCACAGCTGGTTCAGCGGACATTCGAAATATCCAACCCTTTCTTTATAAATTTCATGATGAAGCTTTTGGATTAGCTCATAATGGGAACTTGACCAATGCAATTTCTCTCAGAAAAGAATTGGAAGCGCAAGGTGCTATTTTCAACGCCTCGTCAGATACTGAAATCCTCATGCATCTGATTCGTCGCAGCCACAATCCAAATTTTATGGGCAAGGTCAAGGAGGCTTTGAGCATTGTCAAGGGAGGCTTTGCCTATCTCTTGATGACAGAGGACAAGTTGATTGCGGCCTTGGATCCAAATGGCTTTCGTCCCCTATCTATCGGGAAGATGAAAAATGGAGCCTGGGTTATTGCCAGCGAAACTTGTGCCTTTGAAGTAGTTGGAGCTGAGTGGGTACGGGATGTCGAACCTGGAGAGATTGTCATCATAGATGATGTGGGTATCCACTATGATAGTTACACAAGTGATACCCAATTGGCGATTTGTTCGATGGAATATGTCTACTTTGCCCGCCCTGATTCGACTATTCATGGTGTCAATGTCCACACGGCACGAAAAAATATGGGCAAACGCTTAGCGCAGGAATTTCAACATGAAGCCGACATTGTGGTCGGTGTGCCAAACTCTTCTCTCAGCGCAGCTATGGGTTTTGCCGAAGAATCCGGTTTACCTAATGAGATGGGTTTGGTGAAAAATCAGTACACTCAGCGTACCTTTATCCAACCAACCCAGGAGCTCCGTGAGCAGGGAGTCCGCATGAAGTTGTCTGCTGTTTCTGGGGTTGTTAAGGGCAAACGTGTGGTCATGATTGACGATTCCATCGTGCGTGGAACGACTAGCCGGCGGATTGTTCAGCTCTTGCGAGAGGCAGGGGCAGCAGAAGTCCATGTGGCAATCGGTAGTCCAGAGCTCAAGTACCCGTGTTTCTATGGTATTGATATTCAGACCCGTCGGGAGCTGATTTCAGCCAACCATACCGTTGAGGAAGTCTGTGAGATTATTGGAGCAGATAGCCTGACCTATCTTTCTCTTGAGGGGATGATTGAAGCCATCGGTATCAACACAGATGCTCCCAATGGAGGACTCTGTGTAGCATATTTTGATGGTGAGTATCCAACGCCTCTTTATGACTATGAGGAAGAATATTTACGGAGTTTAGAAGAACAGACAAGTTTTTACATCGAAAAGGTCAAATAATTAAGAAGGAAGATTGATATGTCAAAAAATGCATATGCCCAATCGGGTGTTGACGTCGAAGCTGGCTACGAAGTGGTTGAGCGGATTAAAAAACACGTGGCTCGGACAGAACGTTTGGGCGTTATGGGAGCTCTCGGTGGCTTTGGTGGTATGTTTGATCTGACCAAACTGGATGTTAAAGAACCAGTCTTGGTATCTGGGACAGACGGCGTGGGAACCAAGCTCATGCTGGCAATCCAGTATGACAAGCATGATACCATTGGTCAGGACTGTGTGGCCATGTGTGTCAATGACATCATCGCAGCAGGTGCGGAGCCGCTTTACTTCCTCGATTACATCGCGACTGGAAAAAATGAGCCAGCCAAGCTGGAGCAAGTAGTTGCTGGCGTTGCGGAAGGCTGTGTCCAAGCTGGTTGTGGCTTGATTGGCGGTGAAACAGCTGAAATGCCTGGTATGTACGGCGAGGATGACTATGACCTGGCTGGCTTTGCCGTCGGCATTGCGGAGAAGTCTCAGATTATTGATGGCAGCAAGGTACAGGAGGGCGACATTCTCCTCGGCCTAGCTTCTAGCGGTATCCACTCCAACGGTTATTCCCTAGTCCGTCGCGTTTTTGCGGATGTTTCTGGCGACGCTCTGCTGCCAGAGCTCAATGGCAGAGCTCTTAAGGAAGTCCTCCTAGAGCCGACCCGTATCTATGTTCAGCAGGTATTGCCTCTGGTAAAAGCAGGGCTGGTCAACGGCATTGCCCACATCACAGGCGGTGGTTTCATTGAAAATATTCCCCGTATGTTTGCGGACAACCTTGCAGCTGAAATTGAAGAAGATAAGATTCCAGTCCTTCCAATCTTTACAGCCCTTGAAACGTACGGCCAAATCAAACACGAAGAAATGTTTGAAATCTTCAATATGGGTATCGGCTTGGTACTGGCTGTCAGTCCAGAACAGGTGGAGAAAGTCCGTGAATTGGTAGGCGAAGAAGTCTATGAAATCGGCCGCATTATCACTAAGGAAGACAAGAGCGTGGTCATCAAATGAAACGAATAGCTGTTTTTGCCAGTGGTTCTGGATCCAATTTTCAAGTCATCGCAGAGCAGTTTGAAGTTGCCTTCCTCTTTTCAGACCGCAGAAATGCCTATGTCTTGGAACGGGCTGAAAAACTTGGTGTGCCAGCCTTTACTTTTGAATTAAAAGAGTTTGCCGATAAGCAGGCCTACGAAGAAACCCTCATCCAACTCTTAGATCAACACCAGATTGATTTGGTGGTATTGGCAGGCTATATGAAGATTGTGGGTTCGACCTTGTTAGCTCAATATGAAGGTCGTATCATCAATATCCACCCGGCTTATCTGCCTGAATTTCCAGGAGCCCATGGGATTGAAGATGCTTGGAATGCAGGTGTGGCAGAAAGTGGCGTGACTGTTCACTGGGTTGATAGCGGCGTTGACACAGGACAAATTATCCAGCAAGTCCGAGTTCCAAGGCTGGCCGATGACACATTGGAAGCCTTTGAAGCAAGAATACATGAAGCCGAGTACCAACTCTATCCAGCAGTTTTGGAGGAGTTGGGGGTAGTGAAAAATAAGGAGAAATCATGACAAAACGTGCGTTAATTAGCGTATCAGATAAAAATAGCATCGTAGAGTTTGCCCAAGAATTGACCAAGCTTGGCTGGGAAATCATTTCGACAGGAGGCACAAAGGTTGCTCTTGATAATGCTGGTGTAGCGACTATTGCTATTGACGATGTGACCGGTTTTCCTGAGATGATGGACGGCCGTGTCAAGACACTTCACCCCAAAATCCACGGGGGCTTGCTGGCTCGTCGGGATTTGGACAGTCACCTGCAAGCAGCCAAGGACCATGAGATTAGCTTGATTGACTTGGTAGTTGTCAACCTTTATCCCTTCAGAGAGACCATTTTGCGTCCAGATGTGACCTACGACTTGGCGGTGGAGAACATCGACATTGGCGGTCCGTCCATGCTTCGTTCAGCAGCTAAAAACCACGCCAGCGTGACTGTTGTGGTGGATCCGGCAGATTATCCGACGGTTTTAGGGGAGATAGCAGAGCAGGGTCAGACGACTTACCAAACGCGTCAGCGATTGGCTGCCAAGGTTTTCCGTCATACCGCAGCCTACGACGCCCTGATTGCAGCCTACTTTACCAAGCAAGTTGGTGAAGACAAGCCTGAAAAACTCACCATTACCTACGACCTCAATCAGCCTATGCGTTACGGAGAAAATCCTCAGCAACATGCGGATTTCTACCAAAATGCCCTTCCGACAGACTATTCTATTGCAGCAGCTAAACAGCTAAACGGTAAGGAATTGTCTTTCAACAACATTCGTGATGCGGATGCGGCCATTCGGATTATCCGTGATTTCAAGGACCGTCCAACTGTTGTAGCACTCAAACACATGAACCCTTGTGGTATCGGGCAGGCAGAGACTATTGAGCAGGCTTGGGATTATGCTTATGAGGCTGATCCAGTATCAATTTTCGGAGGCATCGTCGTGCTGAACAGGGAAGTGGATGCTGCGACGGCTGAAAAGATGCACCCGATTTTCTTAGAAATCATCATCGCACCGAGCTACTCGGCAGAAGCGCTAGCGATTTTGACCAATAAAAAGAAAAATCTTCGGATTTTGGAGTTGGCCTTTGACGCACAGGATGCGAGCGAAGTGGAAAAAGAGTTCACAGGCGTTGTCGGTGGGCTTTTGATGCAGGATCAGGACGTGGTGGTGGAAAGCCCAACGGACTGGCAGGTGGTGACCGAGCGTCAACCGTCCGAACAAGAGTGGGTAGCCATGGAGTTTGCTTGGAAGTCCTCAAAATATGTCAAGTCCAACGGCATCATCATCACCAATGACAAGATGACCTTGGGCGTGGGGCCGGGGCAAACCAACCGTGTGGCGTCCGTCCGCATCGCTATTGAGCAAGCCAAAGATCGTTTGGAGGGAGCCGTTTTGGCGTCGGACGCCTTCTTCCCATTTGCTGATAACGTGGAAGAAATCGCAGCGGCAGGCATCAAGGCTATCATCCAGCCAGGAGGATCTGTCCGTGACCAAGACTCCATTGACATGGCCAACAAGTACGGCTTGACCATGGTCTTTACGGGAGTAAGACATTTTAGACATTGAGAAATTTGTAGTCGGACATAGGAATGAGTATCGAGAAAGTGCTTTCTACTAATAAAAATGCATCTGAAATCTAGATGCATTTTTATTATATTTTTTGTAATAACTCGCGAAAAAGTTCATTTTCTACTTTGGAGTAATTATTTGACCAAATTGTGGTATTCTTTCCAGCGTCTTGTGGGTTGTTTTTCGAACTTTCTAAAGTATTCTTGACAAGCTCCGAACCTACTTTATCCCACATTGTAAATGGATCACTTTTCCATTCTAAAGTGTCAACATCTAGAAGGACGCGAAAAGCAGCAAAAACAGGTAATATATATCCTACTGATATTTTATAATCCATCTGTTTTTCTAGGAACAAGCTGGTAAATGGTTTTCTCCCTTCTTTTTTTGTCTCAATACCACGGAGTCGACCAAATCGCCCTGTAGGAGTATATTTGAGATATTTGTTTTGATAATCAGTTTCGATGTAATCGTAAAGACTAACGAGCTCAGGAAGTAGTGTGGCCAGATTTAGGTAATATTGTGTGCCATTATTCAAATCGGATTTGAGATTTTTAAGCACAGCCATTTTACTAGAGTATGCTTTTACGGGAGTATCATTAGCCGACTTAAATTCGAAAATATTGTAGGCATATAACAATTTTAGGAACTCATTGACACGAAGTCGTTCTGGAGAGTTATCTTTATAAGCAATTTCATTCTCATAGGGCTGACCTTTAACCACTTCTTTGATAAAATCAAATTTATCGTCAAGTTCAAGTAATGCTTCATCGGATACATTTGCAGATGTATTGCGTGCATCGGCTATACGAGAAACTGTAAGATTTTCTCCTACGATAATTTCAAATCGGACAAACTTATCGGTCTCATCACTGAGATCATCTCTGTTTTCAATAATAGCGGTGTAAGTATGACCACCATCAAGGATTCCATAATTTTCAATGTCATTATCTAGGTCGATAGATACTAGGGAGTTAGAAGTATCGAATTTAAAAGTTTTAGCAACTAAAACAATCCCTCGATTATTGATATCGAAATCAGTATCTGTTGATTTGACAGCTGCTTTTAAAGTTTTTCCTACAGATGTTTGCATTTTGGGTTTCCGAGGATTGACATCAAGTGGTAAATTTTGTGGAACATCTTTAAAATTTACATAGACAAAGTATGTTGTGACCCCTTCTTGAGAAGGAGAGGGAAGGGTGCGTACCGCTTTAGCAGTGAAATTGACAATTTGAGTCATGATAACTCCTTTTTATAAATATATTTAACTTAGTGGTTGCTTTTGCTCTTTCCATAAGTTATACACACATTATACTACAAACAAAAACAAAACAAAGGAACTATGGTACCTTTTTTGATATAATGTAAATATGTCAGTTAGAAAAAATATAAATTATCAACTTGGGAATAAAATCATTGGATATAGAAAACGATTGAATGATTTACCAAAGACACGTCAAGGATTTATCGAAAACCGTAGTCAACTATTTTTTGGTTCAGGAGAGTGGATCAGTGAAAAATCCTTGGCTAATTATGAAAACGGACGAAATATTCCTTCTTTAGAGATGGTGAAAAAATTAGCTGTTGCCTTTGAAGTTGATGAAGTCCAATTTGTAGCAGATTTATTAAGTTGCCTTTAATATAGTTGCTATTTTTAACAACTCCTCTTTATTTATAAAAATAATGTCACAAATCGTATCGATAATGTAGCTAGTAAATTATTTTCTGAAATGGAGCAGTTGGAAAAGAGGAGGCTAGGCAAGTAGAGAATACTATTCAATAACAGTTCATTTTTTAAGCTAATTTGCTCACCTTGTGTGAGCTTTTTCCATTCCCGAACGTTTCCCTGTTCTTTCTATCAAAAACCGTCTATTTTTGCTATACTGTTTATAGAAAATCCGTTTTTGAGGTGTAAGAAATGAAACTTTTTGTTGTCGGGTCTGGTGGTCGTGAACATGCTATCGCAAAGAAATTGTTAGAGTCTGAACAGGTAGAACAGGTCTTTGTTGCTCCTGGAAATGACGGAATGACTTTAGACGGTATTGAATTGGTCAATATCGGAATTTCCGAACATTCTGCCCTGATTAACTTTGCTAAGGAACATGATATTGCTTGGACGTTTGTTGGTCCAGACGATGCTCTGGCAGCAGGTATCGTTGATGATTTTGAACAGGCGGGACTAAAAGCTTTTGGTCCCAGTCGTCTAGCCGCAGAGCTGGAGTGGTCAAAAGACTTTGCCAAACAAATCATGGTCAAATACGGCATTCCAACAGCAGCCTTTGGCACATTTTCCAACTTCGAAGAAGCCAAAGCCTACATCCAAGAGCAGGGTGCACCAATCGTGGTCAAGGCGGACGGCTTGGCACTGGGCAAGGGTGTAGTTGTGGCGGAAACCGTCGAGCAGGCGGTCGAAGCAGCACGGGAGATGCTCTTGGACAACAAGTTCGGCGACTCGGGTGTCCGTGTGGTCATCGAGGAGTTCTTGGCGGGCGAGGAGTTTTCCCTCTTTGCTCTGGTCAACGGCGACCAATTTTACATTCTGCCGACAGCCCAGGACCATAAGCGTGCCTTTGACGGCGACCAAGGTCCCAACACAGGCGGTATGGGGGCTTACGCACCTGTTCCCCACCTGCCTCAAAGCGTGGTGGATACGGCGGTTGACACCATTGTCAAGCCTATTCTTGAGGGCATGATTACGGAAGGGCGGTCTTATCTGGGCGTGCTCTATGCTGGTTTGATTCTGACCGACCAAGGTCCCAAGGTCATCGAGTTTAACGCCCGTTTTGGCGACCCAGAAACCCAGATTATTCTGCCTCGTCTGACCTCTGACTTTGCTCAGAACATCGACGACATCCTCCACAAACGTCCTACCCAGCTGACTTGGCTGGATAGCGGCGTGACGCTGGGTGTAGTCGTGGCATCAAATGGCTATCCTCTGGATTACGAAAAAGGCGTAGGGTTGCCAGCGAAGACTGAGGGCGACATCACGACCTACTATGCAGGGGCTCGTTTTGCGGAAAATAGCAGAGCACTGCTCTCTAATGGCGGTCGGGTTTATATGCTGGTCACCACAGCAGACACCGTCCAAGACGCCCAGGAAAAAATTTACTCGGAGCTGAAAAATCAAGATACCACAGGCCTCTTTTATCGGACAGATATTGGAAGCAAGGCCGTGAAATAAGGGATAAAGAAAAGGAAAGACAAGTATGAACATTCCAATTTCCATCATCATGGGGTCTAGTTCCGACTGGAAAACCATGAAAAAAGCAGCCGATGTGCTGGATAAATTTGGCGTAGCCTATGAAAAGAAAGTGGTCTCTGCCCACCGCACACCAGACCTCATGTTCCGTCACGCCGAGGAAGCGCGCGGCCGTGGCATCAAGGTCATCATCGCAGGAGCGGGCGGTGCGGCTCATTTGCCAGGTATGGTAGCAGCTAAGACAACCCTGCCTGTCATCGGTGTTCCTGTCCAGTCCCGTGCCCTCAGCGGTCTGGATTCCCTCTATTCTATCGTGCAGATGCCGGGTGGCGTGCCTGTTGCGACCATGGCAATTGGTGAAGCAGGTGCCACCAACGCAGCCCTGACAGCTCTCCGCATTCTCTCCATTGAAGACCAAACCATTGCAGCTCAGCTGGCAGATTTTGCCAAGGAACAGGAAAAAATTGCGGAGGCGATGACAGATGACCTCATCTAAGACAATCGGAATTATCGGCGGCGGTCAGCTAGGGCAGATGATGGCTATTTCCGCTATTTACATGGGCCACAAGGTGATCACACTGGATCCTGCGGCGGACTGTCCAGCTTCCAAGGTGAGCGAGGTTATCGTCGCTCCCTATCACGATGTGGCGGCCCTCAAACAGCTGGCGGAACGGTGCCATGTCCTGACCTACGAGTTTGAAAATGTCGATGCTGACGGACTGGACGCGGTCATTAAGGACGGCCAGCTCCCTCAGGGGACAGACCTGCTCCGCATTTCCCAGAACCGCATTTTTGAGAAGGATTTTTTGGCAAAAAAAGCTGGCGTGCAAGTCGCCCCCTACAAAGTTGTCACATCTAGCCTAGACCTAGAAGGACTGGACCTCAGCAAAAACTATGTCTTAAAGACAGCGACTGGGGGCTATGACGGACATGGGCAGAAGGTCATTCGAGAAGAGGCGGACTTGGTAGAGGCTAGTCAGTTAGCCAACTCTGTCGAGTGTGTTTTGGAAGAGTTTGTGAATTTCGACCTGGAAATCTCCGTCCTTGTGTCTGGCAATGGCTCCGACTACACCGTCTTTCCTGTGCAGGAAAATATCCACCGCAATAATATTCTTTACAAGACCATCGTGCCTGCTCGGATTTCAGATGAACTAGCTGAGAAAGTCAAAACCATGGCCCTACAAATCGCAGACAAGCTCCATTTGGCAGGCACCCTCTGCGTTGAAATGTTTGTGGCAGGTCAGGACATTCTGGTTAACGAAATCGCCCCTCGTCCTCATAATTCAGGACATTATTCGATGGAAGCCTGTGATTTTTCACAGTTTGATACCCATATCCGAGGCATTCTCGGTCAGCCTCTGCCCCCTATCCGCCTACTTTCTCCAGCAGTTATGATTAACGTCCTCGGACAAGACATGGAAGCAGTCCAAACCTTTCTTCAAGAAAACCCTACCGCCCATCCCCACTTTTATGGTAAACTAGAAGCGAAGCACAATCGCAAAATGGGACACGTGACGGTGTTGACGGATGATGTCGAGGTGGGATTTAGACAAGATGAAATTAGATAGGCTAAAGGAAGTAGATGTTAGAGAAATCTGGAAACATGAACAGTATGATTTTTCGGAGTGGCTGTCTAGGACAGAAAATATTGAATTGTTGAGTGATGAGATAGGATTGACTCTTACCGAGATTGACAAGGAAGTTTTCGTTGGCTCATATAGATGCGATATAGTGGCTATTGATGAAACAACGGGAATAAAAGTGATTATAGAAAACCAATTAGAATTAACGGATCATGATCATCTTGGTAAAATCATAACCTACGCATCGGGTTTAGATGCTGAGGTTGTCATTTGGATTGTAAAAAAAGCTAGAGAAGAGCATAGGAGTGCTATCGAGTGGCTTAACAATAATACAACGAAAAATATATCTTTTTTCCTAATTGAAATCCATGCTTATCAAATAGGTAGTTCAATGCCTGCTCCTAAATTTGTTCTTGTCGAGAAGCCGAATGATTTTACAAAACTAGCTAAAGGAAATAATCACGGTGGTGATTTAAGTAAAGCACAGGCGGAACGTTTGTATTTTTGGACTCAATTTAATAATGTTGTGGCAACTAAAAATAAACCGTTCAACATTAGAAAAGCTACTACAGACCACTGGTATGATGTTGCTATTGGAACAAGTGAGGCTCATATTTCTATTACCCTAGTCAATAAATCAAAAAGTGTAGGGATTGAAATCTATATAAACAATAATAAGGAATTATTTGATAAGCTATCATCACATGCTGATGAAATCCACGAAGAACTTGGATTTGAAATGGAATGGAAGAGGTTAGATAATAGAAAGGTTTCCAGGATTATATATTACCCAATTTGTAAAATTAAGCTAGACAGAAAAAGCCATCTATGTTAGGCTCAGATAAACTACCACATTTGTCTGAA
>NZ_JBIMJM010000033.1:0-21089 GCF_043674115.1 Streptococcus sp. A34
TTGGGCTAGCCCAGACAGCTTAACCTCTGGATCTCTAGTTATCAATGAACTTGTTGCACTTGACTTGACAATGTGCGCGTAAAAAATTGTTTATATTTTTCCAAATAAAACTTTCCAGAAATTAAATCATATTCGACCATTTTTAAATCATCCGCGATAATTTGTTGCTCATCTGTCAAGTTTTTTTTATCTACACTAGCATGTTCCAAAACATCCGTCAGCAAAGCATAATAAGGCGAAACCTTCGAGTTTGTATGTGCCAACACAGCCGCCGGAAAATCACTCGAATTGATGAGAGGTAAATTTAATTTCTTGTTTCCATGATTCGACCAAATAAAATAGTCTGTCAAATATTGACTATCTGGCTTGTCTGCAAAAATTGATTTGGGATAAAAGCTTGGAAGGTGATCTCCGTAAAATACAACTGTTATCTTCTTGTCCAAGCTTGATAATTTTTTCAGAAATTCCTCTGTGTCCTCATCAGTTTTCTTAAGAAGTCTTGCAAAATTTGAAAGTGAATTATTTTCACCTTCTGTAAATCCTTCGCCTGTTCCAGTAATATTTGCGGGTTCAGACATTGCCCAAGGCATATGATTTTGAAATGTAATAACTGAGAAAAACTGATTCTTATCGACATCAAGCTTATCTAAAACATTTTGATAAGTGGATTCATCGCTCGGAAATTGACCATATTTTTCATTTTTTGTAGGAGCAGTGGCATCCTCATCATCTGCTATCATTTCTGTGAAATTCATTTTATTATATACAGCTGCACGAGAATAAAGTTTTATATTTCCAAGATGTATCATCACCCTATCTTGTTCAGAAAATAAATCACTTATAGAAGGAACAATGGCCATATTTGGTATTACTTCAACATTATATATATAAACAGAAGGCGATAAGTTATACATCGGTAAACCTGTCAAGGCCTGACTTTCCATATTTGCAGTTCCACCGCCAAAATTATTGGATTTCATCAATCCACTAGTTGTTTTTTCCGATATACTGTTAATGTTGTTTAAAACATTCTCCGACAGAGTCACTTCTTCTATTCGCGAGGGATCTCCAAAACTTTCACTTAAAATGAATATAAGGGTTTCATCTGAAATATCTTGAGTTCGTGTTTTGTTAATTTCTAACGCGCGATTTTGATACTTTTCAACGATTTTCTCTATAGTTTCGCGACTATATCCTTCTGGTTCCAATATAATTGGCTTTGTTAATTGCTTCATCCAAACATACATTAACGAGTAATATCTTGCATTTCTTGCATGGCCTTCAAAAGCTATGTTCATTCCACTAGTGAGTCGAGTCAAAACTGGTACATTTTTTATTACGACTCCTCGTTCACGCTGATAAAAAAAAGTAAATATACTTCCTAACATAGCAAGCGTTGATACAGTTAGTAACAGTCTTTTCCAAAAATTGTCAAAGATTTTTCCTTTTAAATATCTCTTTCGTAAATAGAGGTAACTAGCTACGGAGACTATTAGAAGTCCCATTGCTGCTATGAATACTTTAACATCCAGAAAACTAAATACTAAATCTAACTGGCTAAGCATAGAAAAATCTGTCACAAGAAGTGGCTCACTTCTCAAAATAAATTTTAAACTATTTGCAATTGAAATAGCAACTCCTGAAAACAAGATGAAAGAGGTCGCTAACCAATATCGATTCGTTATGAGATAAAGTAGAAGAAAGAACAAAGCCAGTAAAACGATTTGAAACAAAGTTGCTCCTGGGAAAATATATTTTCCCAAAAATGGCTCTTTAATGCGAATACCAAATTGTATCGTGAAATTAAATAATAATGCAAATACAAAACTACTAGTAATTGCTAGTGAAACTGTAGAATTATTCTCCCTAATCCCCTCAACTGACTTCCAAAAAGTATAAACTAACACAGATGTTGTAATGATAATCAGTGGCAATTTATAAGAAAGATTGATGAGAAAATTTGGAAAATCTACGATATCTGTCAAAAATAAAAATTGTTTTAAATTATCCAAAAGTTTACTATCTCGGATAACAATTAAAGAAACTAGAAGAGCCAGTATCAGCGATGTTTCTCCTTTTAATTGAAACAATGAATTGATATTCTCTTTAATTGCTAGTCTTTTGAAGATGATACGAATAATACCCGCAGCTATTATCAGAACAACAACATATATTAAACCGGATAATTCCATCAGTCTATTTTTTTGAAAAGCGAAAATATAAAAATTTTCATTGTTGATATTCTGTGTAGATAATAAACTATAGGACACGCATAAATAAAGCAGATAAGAAACAACTAATTTTAGTATAAAGTTCTTATCTATGTAGGAGTGTATCAATGTCGAAATAACAATTGTAGATAAGAACACCCCTATTTGCAGAATTTGTTTATATTGAACAATCTGGTATTCAACCAAACTACTGTCAATTAAATAATTACTAGTAAAATAGAAACTTACTACTACGGTAGCCAGAATAAATAGTAACCATTTTACCAAATTCTCCAATTTCAAATCTTGAAAATATTTTTTCGATATGATGATACATCACCCCTTTTTTACCTTAAAAAGATTATAGTTTTTAAACCAAAAATCCACATGTACGTATTAAAAAATAGTCGAATAACTTAAAAATAAAAAGATACCAATAGTAGTCCGCATCTATTTCACGAAACATTGAGCGAACAACATTTCCTTTACCTTGACGTGGTTCAAAACGAACGATGGCTCCTGCTTGCTTAGCCAATTCACTCCTTGTATCCTTTGAATTATTATCATAAACATAAATATCAGCAGTTGGTAACGCACGTTAAAAATCAGTTACTACCTTTTCAATAGTAACCTCTTCATTATATGCTGGTAATAATACCGCCAGTTTTTCACTCATACTTTTAATCCCCTTTTTCCAACGAATAGTTCTTGATATCCGTCCCTAATTCGATTTTATTTGCCAGTCGAATCCCTCTCCATTTTTCAATATGAAAGAGTGGGTTGATGGCTAGCCAATATAGCTTTCTCTTCCAATTATAATCCCTATCACTTACTATTCTTAGACTATCTTTAATACTGGCTTTTAAACTGTTTTTCACTAGGGACAAGATAGACACTTTAGTAGTAATGCCACTATTTATACGAATATTATAGGTTTCGTCAAAGATGCGCTTTCTGTATTCTGATAGTCGAACATCGTTAGAGTGTTCAACCACAGCTCGACCATTGTAGGCCTTGAAATAACCTGCATCGAGGACATCTTTGCCATACTCGTAATCTTCCGAATAGGCAACATCCCTATAACCGATTGTTTCAACCAAAAATTTTCGTGGAGCAGCAGAACAAACATCGCTATAGAAGGATTCTTTTGTGTACTGACCCTGATGTGCTGGGTCCTTCCGTTGCCATATGGTGATTGCATCTTCTGCACCTTGTTCACCAAAGACTGCATTGATATCATACTTCATGGCAGGGAAACAATAATGCCGCGGTTTTTGTCTCCCAAGCACCGCAACAATCTTGTCAGTAATTTCAAATGGTGCAACCATTTCTGAGAGCCAATGTTCATTGTGAGGCACAGCATCTTGACTGAGATAAACCATGTACTCTCCCTGGGCCATTTCAGCAGCCATTTGGCGAGTGCCACCGTGAGAATAATCTTCTTTTTTTAGATGAATAAGCCGTAAATTTCCGTATTGTTCCGCAAATCGCTCTATAATCGCTACCGAATTATCTGAGGAACCTGAGTCAGTCATCAACACATCCCACTCAAAATTAGTTTTTTGTCTATATAAAGCTGATAGGGTTTCTTCCAGGTGATCATTTTCACCATTATAAACAGGAATAAATACTGTAGCTTTTAGCCCATTAGTCATTTAGTACCTCTCGACGGATAATCGCTTCTACTTTTTTATAACTTTCATCCCATGACAAGCCAGTATATTTCTCACTCATTTCGTTAGCATGCTCATCAATATTACTTCGCTCAACCGCTTGACACAATTTTTCTGCCAAAGCAACTGGATAAGCTTCCGTATAGAGGATATCCTCAATATCTCCCAACACCATGCGGTTATTATCGCCATCGTTCATAACGGGTACACATCCCGCAACCAGAAGTTCCAATGGCAAAAGAGAGACGTTGGTCAAGGACAATACCAAGCAGGCTACACTTTCGTGATAAATCTCTGCTAATTGATTTTTATTTAAAATGCCACGATCGGTGAATTCAAATGGAATATCATAATTTGACATATCTTGACCAAAAAACTCAATGTCATACTCTGGATGACGCTCTTTAAAAATCTTCAGTGCCATAACACCAAGCTCAAATCCACGACGCTCGGTATGAGCACGCGCATAAAAGGCAATCTTCTTTTTCTTGGAAATTGGTGCTTTGGGTTTATAGATATCGATATCTGCACCGAAGTCAAAATAGTCCGCCTGCATTCCATACTGACCAACCTTTTCGACCAACCATTTACCTGCTGTCACTCCGTAAAAACCAAATTTATAGGTCGCTTCTGCCAGCATATACCGTGAACCAACACCAAAGAATATGGGTTCAAAGTCTTGTACAAAATAAAATTTATGAAGATTTTCAGATTGGAGATTAAATACTGCGTAAGCGGTCTCCCAACTAGTCGCGAAAACCACATCTTGATTAGAGAAATCAGCTAAATCTTCCACATCTACATCAATTCCATACGAACGCGAAAAAATATCCTTGGCTTCTTTGGAGGATTGTGGAATCGTATTATTGTGGTATATGTAGAAAGTGATGTGATGCCCTTGACTTTGTAAATACTTTACAAATCGAGCAATCGTCGTATGACCTCCACCACCGGGACCAACTGGTGGCGATACCCAAGCAATATTTAAAGTATCTTTTGATAATTTAGCAGGTTTCTGGTAGGGATTATTCAAATAATCCGCCTTCGCTAAATCCTCAAATTGTGGCATTTGTGGCAGAGTATTCATATCAATTTTTGAAGGTACGCTTACTCCAACTTGGATGTTCTGTCTAGTTGAGGTCAACTGTTGATAAACTTTTCGACTAACAGCGCGCAAGCCTTCATTCTTATAAGTCCTAAAGACTTTTCCGAAAATGTTCATATTTTCACCTATCTTTTTATAATTTTTTTCAATACACTCTTCATTTCCCTAAGAGGCTTGGTTAATTTCCATGAAAGTGAGTCTTCTATTTTTTTTATTACATTTGTAAGATAGTCAATTTCAGTGGTTTTACTAACAATCTCATTATTCAAAGATTTAATATCCTGATACAACTCCTGTTTCGTAGTATTCAAAACTGAAATTTCTTCTGCCTGCTCAGCTACTATCCGTTCAAAATCTGCTATTCTTTCCTCATCCCAAGCAACATCACCTTCCAATAAAGCTTTCTTAAAGGTGGAAGACCAAGTAAATGCGAAAATACGAATAGCCGAAATACTTAGTGGAAACTCACTCAATGGTAATGTTCGAAAAGTTGCGTTATTTGAATAACCTGTAAACCCTTGTATCCGTTCTATCATTTCCTCACGAATAGTTTGATATTCTGTAGGATTTGGAAGAGGGTTATCAAGTGGATACTTCTCAGGATGTTCAATATATTCTTTATCAGTCAAACTATGTGGCAAAGTATCTAAACCACCATAACGTGCAGGCTCATATTTTTCTGAATCCTTGATTAGAAGAACAGGTGTTTCAAATGCCAATGATGGCATAAAGCAATGCAACCTTGTCGTTACAACTGCATGGGCTGATTGGTAAAGAGCTAGTATGTACTCCGCCACTTTAAAACGTTCCTCATTTTCCAAAAATGGGTAATGGTATACCGATAATTCGATAACTTCACGTTTAGTTGATTCTCGCATTTTTTTAACGACATCTTTAGGAACATCTACAGCTAAAATGAAGTCTTGTTTCTTAATGTCCGGATCACGTTGCAAAGTTAAAGTGACACATCCAGAAAAATAGGTTTCTAATCCCTGTTGCTTGAAAAACTCTAGCGTTTGTTCATCACGCGCCCCAACAGGACCATTTTTTTTAAGAAAATCTAAACTTTCAGTCGTTTCAAATGCCTCTCTAACCGCATCATCCTTCACACTAACATGTATAGAAGTCAGAAGCGGTTTTACAAGGTCACTATTCTTAGGTGGCCATCCCTTCGGATCTCTATTATACCAACCATTCATAATTAACTTTGTTGGTTGATTTGGTTCCCACTCCGCCAACTTATCCCTATCAACATACTCATCAATTCGTGGTAGGAAACGTCTAGCGGCGATGCTTTGAACTTCATCACCAATATTCTCTGTTGAATACTTTAATAGTGCGAACTTATATTCCATACTATCTCCTAAATTTCACTCCAAGTACCTTGAGCATTAAATTGACCACTGCGAGCAACATTTGCTTCCACAATATTTATCTTAGGCGGATTTCCTTCCATTGTGATATCTTCATATCCAAGAAGTTCACGTGTATCACTCCAAAATGAAACATTTACAGAATATTCACCCTTGATAAATTGTGATGCTGGAATTCTGCACTCAGCTAGATATTCACCTTCCTCTTTATTCAGAAGAGCTATATCTGCTATACTTCCTATTCCTGCAACCAGATTATCACCGTAATCTCTAAAAGAAGTTCCTATAGTAAAGGTTAAAGGCTTATTTACTTTATATTTCACTTCAACAAAAATATCATCCGTTAGATAAAAAGTATCGGTTGCTTTGCTCGAATTTTTGGTTCGAATTGATAAAACATCAATACTATTCTTCCGCTTTTCACCTTTTTCTACAGTTTCTCCTTCAACTTTCTTACTATCGGTTCGGTGCTCTACATTACGTAAGGTATATTTTCCTGCAACCATATTGGGATCGCCAATGATAGAAATTTCTCCCGAATCAATCATCATGGCCTTTGTACAAAAACGTTGCACAGATGCCATATCATGAGTGACCAAAATAACTGTTTTCTTTTCTTCTTTTAGCTTTCTGAAATAATCAAAACACTTTCTCTGAAAAGCTTCGTCTCCGACCGCTAACACTTCATCCAGGACTAAAATGTCTCCTTCAGCTTTTATTGCTATGGAGAATGCCAAACGTACTTGCATACCACTAGAGTAATTTTTCAGCTTTTGATCCATAAACTCTTCTAGCTCTGCAAATGCGACAATATCATCGTACATTTCGTCAATCTCTGAACGTGAAAATCCTAGAAGTGCGCCATTTAAATAAATATTTTCACGACCAGTAAGTTCAGGGTTAAAACCAACGCCAAGCTCAATAAAAGGAATCAAGGTTCCATTGACACTCACATTGCCCTTTTCTGGTGTATAAATTTGTGAAATAATTTTGAGCAGGGTTGACTTTCCAGAGCCATTCCGACCAACAATACCAAAGAAATCTCCTTTTTCTACTTCAAAAGAAATATCTTTTAAGACATGTTGCTCCTTATAACCCTTTATCCCTCTAAAATAATTGACTAAGGTTGTTCTTAAACTTTGAGTCGCTTCTGTAGGTAATTTAAAGCTCTTGCTGACTGATTCGACTTTCAGCGCAATCTCTTTGTTAGACATTATAAAATCTCCGCAAATTTCTTAGAATTCTTTTTAAAAATACTATAACCAATGATAAACACAATCACTGATAACACATATGGAATAGCTACCATCCATTTATCCTCATAAATATCCCAAGAAATTGTTGCCCCATCATAAACAATATGGTGGCGCAAATCTTGGATAATCTGGGCAACTGGATTCATCATCATCAACTTGGCTACGCCAATGTGCCCACGCTGAAGAATGTAGGTTATCGAATAAATAATCGGAGTAGAATACATTCCAGCTTGTAAAACAACTTCCCAAATTGGTCCCATGTCTCGGTATTTGACAAACAAACTCGAAAGAATAAAGGCAATTCCTGAAGTCAAAATAACCAACTCAAGAAAGGATGGAATGAGAATGAGAACACCCGCATCCAATTGCACGCCATTGATTAACGCAAAAATTAGAACAACGGCCAAATTGATGCCGTAATTTATCGCAGCACCAATAATGGATGAGATGACAATAATTTCTTTAGGAAAATTTATTTTTCTCAACAAATCCCCACGCGCTGCAATGGACAACATCCCCATATTAGTGGCTTCTGTAAAGAAATTCCAAGTTACCATACCGAGCAACAAGCTTACAGCATAGTGTGGCGTTCCGTCATCAAATTTCAAAAATCTGACAAAAACCAGATACATGATAGTAAACATTAAAAAGGGCTTCAATATCGACCACAAATGCCCAATCAAAGAACCTTGGTATCTTAATTTAAAGTCTGTCTTGACCATTTCCCGCAGGAGAATTTGGTTTTCTTTGTTGAATAAATTCATTTTATTTCCTTATAAGCAAATTTTGTTAGGATGAGGCTGGTAAATACCAGTGTGTGAAAGGCTTTGTTTTTCCTCAATCCATATGTTTTTAATATTCGGTAGCGTTCTGGCATTGGCTTATCCATTATAGTCACAAAGGCCTCGACCAGATTTCTATCGGTTGGCGCCAAAGGCAGAGCCAGCAGATGACTTGCTTGCTTTTGACTATTGTGAATCAAGTCCCAGTAAACGGAGAAAAGTACATGGGGCCGAATCCATTTTTTGAATCGCTTGGACAAGGTTCTAGCTCCCAAGACATTTTCAGCATGCTGGCGGTACAATTCCGTCGGCTGGTCAACGTAGACTAATTTTCCAAAAGCTGTGGCCAGCAAGGCCAGATACCAGTCGTGCATGAGAATGTCGTCTGTCACCGTCCACAGTTCAGCCAGAGCGTGGTTAATCATGCTAGTTCCGCCTGTCACTGTATTTTCAGTCAATTCTTGAACCAGCTCGGTATTGGCATGATGAGACTGGCTGCGAATCATACTTTCATTCATGACCTGCAAGTCTTGGTTAACCACCTTTAAGTCTGTGTACACCATGAGTGGCTGGTCTTCTGGATAGGCTTGAGCCGTCTCCAAAGTCACCTGTAGTTTATCTGGTAACCAGACATCATCCTGATCACTGAAAAAATACACATCAGCCCTCTGGTATTGCACCAAGGCGTGAAAACTTTTGATGACGCCTAGATTTTCGGTGCTGTCGGGATTGATTAAGTGAATTCGGCTATCCTGCTTGGCAAAATCAGCGATAATTTCACGTGTCCTGTCCCTAGAGCCATCGTCTCGTATCAAGAGCATCCAATCCGTAAAGGTCTGCGCCTGAATAGAGCGGATTTGCTCTGCTAAAAACTCCTGACCATTGTAGGTCGACATGAGTATGTTAACGTTCATGTAAAAATAATTCCTCATATTGTTGGACAATTTTCTCCCAAGTATAGTCCATTCGCATGTGCTCTTTGGCAATCTGCCCTAGCTCCACTGCTTCTTCTTGTCCATCAATTTGGTTGATTAGTTGGGTCAGATTTCCACTTTCCTTGGTCCAATAGCGAGCGCCATTTTGTGCGACTTTACGATTGAAATCCACACCTAAAACAAGATTTTCATTAGTTTGAGCTAGCGCCTCTAAAAGACTTGGATTGGTTCCACCCACTTCATGCCCATGAATATAAGCTCGACATTCCTGCCGCAGATACTTGAGTAAATCCTGATCATAGACCGTCCCGATGAACTTGATTCGCGCATCTCTCTCAAAGCCCGTTTCTTCCTTTAGCTTTTGGAAATAGGCAGAGCCTTCATGATTGGCTACGATAACCAAATCACGCTGGGTGCTCGACTTCATGAACTCCTTGATAGCTGTCGCATAATTATTTTCAGGAACAAAACGCCCAATAATCAAATAATAATCCTTTTCGCGGATAGACCAGTTGGCAAAAGCCTGCCGTACTTGCTCTGATTGGCTAGTCAGACTGGTCTGACTCAAATCAGTCCCGTAAGCGATAAATGTGGTCTTAGTACCCGGATAGGCTGATTGAATATAGTCCTTAATCCCCTCATTATCTGCAATGATGAGATTGGCCTGCTTAGCCATCGCTTTCTCAGCATGTTTCAGATAAGCTTGCACAGGCTTAGGCCATTTGGCACGTTTCCATTCTAAACCATCCGGATTGACAAATAAAACACCGCCAACATCCTTAATTTTCTTGGCAAACGGAGCTATGAAACCACCTATGGTATTTCCCAAAATATAAAAAATCGGGGACTGCATCTGCTGGTCCTTGACCAAGCGCAAAGCGTAGGAAATGGCCATCATGTCATAGGCTATGACACGGGCCGGACCTAATTTAGGAGGATTGATGGTAAAACAATCCGCTCCCAAATAAGTCGAATGTTCCTGATGACTGGTATCGGACAGACAAGCCACATGGTATTGTATATTTTTTGATTTTTGGTGACTGACCAGTTGCTGGACAAAGGTCTCAAAGCCACCATACTTTGCAGGCAAGCCACGACTGCCTATAATAAAAACGTGTTGCATAAACCTCTCCATTTAACTGCAGTTCCTTCTATTATAGCATTTTATCAGGTAATCCGCTATTTTAACATTAGGCAACGCAGAAAAAGCCATCAAAAATGATGACTTATCCTACGGGTAAAATCCTTAGTTATCAAACTTGTTCAATCCATATCTTTGAATCAAGGACAGCAATTTTTCTCCATATTTTGGGTCTGTTGCATAGCCTGATTTTTGCAAAGCAGCAATTGCCGTTTGATAATCTTTGGCCTGGGTATAGGCTCTGTAATTTTGTGTTCTCCAAGGTGATGACGTAAAGAATTTACTGTAATCTTGGATACTTTCTGATACGGTGTTATAGGCTCTAAAATGTGCCGTTTCCTGGACTGCTTTTCCATTACGGAACTCTGTCGTTTGTTTTGATACCGTCTTACCTTTCCAAGAGGCGTCTGCCTTGATTCCAAAAAGGTTGTTCCCTTGGGTAGCCAATTGAGATGTGCCCCATGCTGACTCAAGAATAGCCTGGGCCATTACCACACTCGGAACTAGACCCGTGGTTTTAGCAGCTGATACAAGACTATTGATAAATAATTGTTGATTTTTTGATGTCTGAACAAGAGTGTCATTAGATGACTGACGGAGATTTGCTCCTTGTTCAGAAACAACTACTTTCCCCCAACTGCACCATACCATTCACTGATTCCTTGCGCTAAAGCTTTTGCCAATCGAACATGATAAGAATCTTGTTTGATTTTTTGAAGCTCTGTTGGATTATCCATGAAGCCCATCTCAACAAGAACAGCAGGAATTGCTGTCTCGCGAAGTACAGCAAATGTATTTCGTTTTACACCTCGGTTTACCGCACCAGTCTCGCGAACCAGGTTGGCTTGAACCTTATTAGCAAGAACCTGACTCTCTGCTAATCGTGTTGGATCATTATGCTTGGTTTGATTGATTTTTGGTTGGTACTCAGGATAAGCTTGATACCAGTAGGTCTCAATACCACTTGCATTAGTAATTCCCGCACCAGTGGCATTGAAGTGCAAGCTAACAAACAAGTCCGCATTACTTTGATTTGCACGACGAGAACGTTCTGTAACAAAGTCAACATAAGCATCACCTGTACGTGACATCAAAACGTTGTATCCCATTTGCAATAGATTATTTTTCAACTTGTTTGCAACTGACATAACAAGATTTTTCTCATATACTCCGCCATAAGACGCCCCTGAATCTCGACCACCATGACCTGGATCAATAAAGATTGTCTTTGAACGAGCAGTCGTTGTCGTTTGAGGAGTTGTTATTACAGGTGTCGTTGCAGGCGTAGAAGGTTGGGACGGTTTAGCAGGTTGCGATGCTTGCGAGGTCGTTGATTTGACATCATGTTTGGTAGTTAGAAGTGTGTCTAGCTTCCTAGTCTGAACATTTTGTCCGTAAACAATCATATTGTAAGTGCCAGTGTCGTTTTTATGATCCTTAGTCGCCACTGCAAAAGTGTATTGACCGTTTGACTGACGGTTAGCACGGTAGACCTTCATATCATCCTGACCACCATTAGCTGACCATACCGGAACTACAACACTGGAAACTGTTGATGGAACATTAGAAAGTGCCACGTTGAAACCTGTTGCTGTATTGGTAACACTAGCCGACACCTTACCTGCGATAACAGTTGCTTTTGGCGTTTCGGCCGGCTTGGCTACTGCAGGTGTTGTTGCCGGTTTAGAAGTTTCGGCTGGTTTGGCTACTGTTGGTGTAGAGACCGGTTTAGAAGCTTCGGATGGTTTAGATACGGCTGGAGCAGTCGATGATTGACTGGTAGCTGAATAGTTATGACTGCCACTGAGGAGGGTATCCAGCTTCCTAGTCTGAACATTTTGTCCGTAAACAATCATATTGTAAGTGCCAGTGTCGTTTTTATGATCCTTAGTCGCCACTGCAAAAGTGTATTGACCGTTTGACTGACGGTTAGCACGGTAGACCTTCATATCATCCTGACCACCATTAGCTGACCATACCGGAACTACAACACTGGAAACTGTTGATGGAACATTAGAAAGTGCCACGTTGAAACCTGTTGCTGTATTGGTAACACTAGCCGATACCTTACCTGCGATAACAGTTGCTTTTGGCGTTTCGGCCGGCTTGGTTACTGCAGGTGTCGTTGTCGGTTTAGAAGTTTCGACTGGTTTGGCTACTGTTGGTGTAGAGACCGGTTTAGAAGCTTCGGCTGGTTTAGATACGGCTGGAGCAGTCGATGATTGACTGGTAGCTGAATAGTTATGACTACCACTGAGGAGGGTATCCAGCTTCCTAGTCTGAACATTTTGTCCGTAAACAATCATATTGTAAGTGCCAGTGTCGTTTTTATGATCCTTAGTCGCCACTGCAAAAGTGTATTGACCGTTTGACTGACGGCTAGCACGGTAGACCTTCATATCATCCTGACCACCATTAGCTGACCATACTGGAACTACAACACTGGAAACTGTTGATGGAACATTAGAAAGTGCCACGTTGAAACCTGTTGCTGTATTGGTAACACTAGCCGATACCTTACCTGCGATAACAGTTGCTTTTGGCGTTTCGGCCGGTTTAGGTACTGCCGGTGTTGTTGCCGGTTTAGAAGTTTCGGATGGTTTTGGCGCTGGGGTCGTTGCTGGCAGACCTGCATGTTTCTTATAATAGTCAGAAATTCCTTTGACAATTCCATCAACCAATTTTTCCTGATAAGCTGCGGACGAGATTTTTGCTGACTCTGCACTATTGGACATATAGCCCAACTCTAGCAAGACCGCGGGAGCAGTCGTCTCACGCAAGACCTGGAAAGTTCTCCGCATTACTCCACCGTTTCGAGCACCAGTATTGGTAATTAGATTAGATTGGATGCTGTTTGCCAAACTTGCACTCAAATTTATGCGCTGAGCATCATTGTGATACTTGCTATTGATTTGCGCAGGATACTCTGGAAAATACTGATAATAGTAAGTCTCAATTCCATTAGCAGAAGGAGACGTCGAAGCATTAAAATGAATACTTACAAAAATATCTGAAGAAGTTCGATTGGCTTTTTCAGAACGCGGCAATAAACCGACAGAGCTATCTGCCGTTCGAGTCAATTCCACTCGGAAACCTTGGGCTTCAAGCTTTGATTTTACACGATTCTGAATCTGTAGGTTCAAATCTTTTTCATTTTTACCAAAATAAACGGCACCGGGATCACTACCACCATGTCCTGCATCTAAGTAGACAACTTTATTGAAGACATTGTACTGCCCTTGAGATGCTGAACCACCGGATACTGATGTCGTAGATGCGGATGGCTGAACAGGGGTATTTACGGGCGTTGTCGGCGCAACCGTTCCTACAGAAACATAGCGTCGATTTCCACCATAAGAAATGTAGCTTAACCATTTATGCTGGTCCGCAGTTACCACACTGTCATAATTAACCGTTTGCCCCTTTTCATAGCGTGCCAAATCTGGACTTGAAATCTTTGGCTCACTCTTAACACCTGTAGCCTGAGTAAAGACATAACTACCTGAAGGTGCTACATTTGGGGCTACTGGTTCTGTTGATGCTACAGTTAGCGTCGTTTGGCTTACTTGATTTGAAACAGCTTGGGTGTTCCCTGACTGTGGCATCGATCTCAAAGAGGTCGTTCCTGTCGTGTCAGTTGGTTGAGTCACTGCTTCCGCTGTCGCTTCTGTGGTTACCGTAGTTTCTGTGGCAGCAATAGGATCAACTGAAGGAGCAGTCGCTACCGTTGATGTTGAAGGCGTAATCACTGGACTAACATCCGACGAAACCGGCACTTCTTCAGCAGATGCTGTTTGAGTGGCCATAAAGGACACGCTTGCCAATAAAACAGAAGCAGCACCAAATGAATACTTCCGAATCGAAAAACGTTGTTTTTGATCAAATTTCATATAAATCTCCTATGTGTACAAACATATCTATCAACAATCACAAGCTAAATCTGGTCTCAAAACGTCCATATCAATTCGACACCACATTTTGTTGTGAGCACAAAAACTTCTGCCAACATTCTACCATATATAGAAAAAACTTGCAATGATAAACAACTATTCTGTAACTATTATTTCGTTTAAACATTCTACTACAAAATTTGCTGCCTACAGAACCTCTTTTTTAAAATCAACGAGAACCTCAGTTTGGTAAAGGGCTAATTTTTACATAAAAAATGAGGCTGGACAGAAAGTCCAGCCTCGCTTCTCAGAGTTCGTGTCAACATCTCAGCGCAGTGGTTGATTGGCAGATTTGTTCGTGTTTCACACTCCAAACTGACCTCTACGACTGATGCGAACAGAGTTCGCTTCATCTCCAACCTCAAACTATCACCCAGACAGTTTTATAGCGAAGCCTGTTCGCTGTATCTCCAACCTCCAAAGGTTCCCCGAACCTTTGGAGCTATGCGGGGGTGGGAGTGAAACAGTCTGGGGATAGACTGTTTCAGCTCAACAACTTAAAACGAAAAATTGTTGACGAACTCTTTTTAGACTGGTCGAGTTCTTTCCCACTCCCATCCACTCCCTACAATTCCTCAGCTATCTTATTAATTTTCCGCAGGCGGTGATTGACACCACTCTTGCTAATTGGGTTGGTCAAGCTATCCGCCAATTGCTGGATAGAATAGTCAGGATGCTGGATGCGGAGCTGGGCCACTTCCTGCAAATCTCCAGGCAACTGGTCCAGTCCAATGGTCTCGATAATCTTACTGATATTGTTAATGGTTTTCATGCTAGCAGTGACTGTCTTGGCAATATTGGCCGCCTCGGCATTGGTCGCACGATTGAGATCGTTTCTGGCCTCGCGCAGGAGCTTGACATTTTCAAACTCGGTCTTTGCCTCTTCTGCCCCAATGACCAGGAGGAAATCCATGATATCCTCGGCTCGTTGCAAATAGGTAATGGTCCCTTTTTTTCGTTCAATCACCTTGGCATCCAGCAGAAATTTCTGCATCAAGTCCGCCAAGTCAAGAGCATGGTCGCTGTAGACCGAGGCAATTTCCAGCTGGTACTTACCTTTTTCAGGGTCCTTGACAGAGCCCGCCGCCAAAAAGGCACCTCGCAGATAGGCCTGGCTCCAGGAATCATTTTCCAATACCAGCGGTGAAATCCCCGTCTCCAAGCCGAAAAAGCTATCTGCCAGATAGAGGTCGTTGAGAATATCATTGACCCCGTCTTCAATATGAACAGAATAAATCCTATTTTTTCTAAGGTTTTGCCGTTGGTGGTGACGGATTTCCGCCTTAATCTGGTAAAAGGTCTGGAGCATTTCATAGACATGCCGAGCAATCTTGGCATTTTCAGTCGTAATGGACAGGGTCAAGCCTGATGATGCCAGGCCCAGACTGCCTGCCAGCTTAATCATAGCTGACAACTCTGACTTATTTTGACTGGACTGAATCAGCAATTCTTCCTTGACTTGTATCGTAAAACTCATGACCGCACCTGCAAGATACTGAGTAATTCTTCTACTACAAGGTCCCCATCGTGAAAAGCTCCGCCATTTTCCAAACGAAGAAAATTCGACGAAATCACGCGCCGCGCCTGGTCCTGAAGCCCTGCAAAATCGTGCTTGACCTGGACCAGATACTCATCAAACTGGTGGGTATCCATGTAGTCCTGTGGCACAGGCTCGATGTTTACCAGGACGGTGTCTATAAACCGGCAGGCCAGATGTGCATTGAGGACCGCAGCGTGGTCAGCATCTGAGAAGAACTCCGTCTCCCCGCGCTGGGTCATGATGTTGCAGACGTAGACCACCTCCGCCTTGGTCTCCTTGAGAGCTTGTCCAATCTCGGGAATCATAAGGTTGGGTAGAATAGAGGTGTAGAGGGAGCCAGGTCCCAGCACCACCAAATCGCTGTCCATAATGGCATCCACTACCTGCGGACTGGCTGTTGGGGTTTGATCATTGTAGGTATTGGTGACAAATACATGCCCAATCATGCCTGGATGCTTGGAAATTTTACTTTCACCGACCACCTCAGTCCCATCAGTAAAGACGGCATGGAGGGTCAGCGGATGCTCACTGGAAGGGTAGATTTTCCCTGTCGTATGGAAAAAGCGGGTCAAGAGCCGCATGGCATTGTAGGTCGATCCCTGCATCTCAGAAATCCCAGCGATAATGAGATTGCCCAGCGGATGCCCTGCCAAGGGACCGTCGCTGGCATCAAATCGGTACTGGAAAATCTGCTCATAGAGCTTGGGCATATCCGACATAGCCAGGAGGACATTGCGCAAATCACCCGGCGGTGTAACCTGGAGGGCATGGCGAATCTCACCAGACGAGCCTCCGTCATCTGCCACCGTCACGATAGCTGTAATGTCCGCATCCTTGTTGCGCAGGCTTTTGAGAATCACAGGAATCCCCGTTCCTCCTCCGATAACCGTAATCTTTGGCTTTCTCATGACCGATTGACCGTCTCTTTCCGCTTGTCTTTGTCCCGATGACTCAGATTGACAAGCCAGTTTTTCTCTAGGTCTTCTGCTAGGCGTTTGGCAAAGGCTACGCTGCGGTGTTGACCACCCGTGCATCCGACGGCTATGGTCAGAACTGATTTACCTTCCTTCTGGTAACCTGGCAGAATTGGCTCGATCAAGCTTATCAAATGGCAGTAGAACTCTTCTGATTCCTGGTGGTCCATAACGTAATCGTAAACCGGCTGGTCCATCCCTGTCAGATTGCGCAGTTCGGGCTTGTAATATGGATTTGGCAAGAAACGTACGTCAAAGACCAGGTCCGCATCTAGAGGTAGGCCGTACTTAAATCCGAAGGATAGGACTTCCACCCTGAAAGACGGCTGATTGTCCTGGCTAGCGAATTGCTCAGAGATGGCCATACGTAGGTTTCTCGGTGTCAAATCCGAGGTATCAATCACATTCTGACTCATATTTTTCAAGGGAGCTAGAAGTTCGCGCTCTAGATTGATACCGTCGAGAACTCGGCCGTCTGCAGCCAGAGGGTGAGAACGGCGGGTCTCCTTATAGCGAGCCACCAATTCACTATCCGTGGCATCCAGGAAGAGAATCTTGAAGTCCAGGTCTTCTGCGGTTTCCAGGTCATCTAGAACTTCACGGATTTCCGCAAAGAAGGACCGGCTCCGCATGTCGACAACCAGGGCAATCTTGTTATTGTCCTTGCTGGCATGGATCAGCTCGATAAATTTCGGCAATAGGGTCGGTGGCATATTGTCAATGGTAAAGTAGCCCAGGTCCTCAAAGGACTGGATAGCGACTGTCTTACCGGCTCCCGACATCCCTGTCACGATAACTAGTTGGAGTTTGTCTGCCATAGCTAGACCTCCTTTTTCTGATTTATTCAACAACGGCGATGACTTCGATTTCAACCTTCACATCGCGTGGCAGGCGAGCAACTTCTACAGCTGAGCGGGCTGGAAAATCGGATGAGAAGGCTGTTTTATAGACCTCATTAAAGAGTACAAAATCATTCATATCCTTGAGGAAACATGTTGTTTTGACAACGTGGTCAAAGTCTGTTCCAGCTTCTGCTAGGATGGCTGCAATATTTTTCAAGACTTGATCGGTCTGTTCTTGAATGGTCTCACCAACCACTTCACCCGTTTCTGGTGATAGGGGTACTTGGCCTGATGCGAAGAGCAGATTACCTACGACCTTACCCTGAACGTACGGGCCGATAGCTGCTGGTGCTTTGTCTGTGTGAATAGTTTTCATAGTATATCTCCTTTTATTTTCTAAATCTATTATAGCATAGGTTGCTAGGATTGAGGTAGTTTTGGGAATTCTTTCCATGGATAATCCCTGAAATTTTATGTAACAAAAAAGGCTGGACATGGATTCCAACCTTATCTAGAGCTTCTCATTTTTTTAATTAACATCTCAATACAGCATGATATCATGTTTCCAGTGGCTTGATAAAATACTGAGCTAGGTTATCGTCGTTGTAAGCAGAATCTCCAATTGCCATAGGCTGCCCTCATACCAAATACCAGTCCCATCCGGAATAAAACCGTTTTGCACATAAAGTTTCTGAGCCTTGCCATAATGAGCATTCAAACCAACACCTATCCCTATCTGGGATGTAAAATCGACAATTTCAGGAATACCTGTCTGAGAAAATCGCCCCTTCTTGGGACATTTGACAAGGGTAATATAACCCAGACAGGCCTGCTCATTTTCAGCTACCAAGACCTGGCGCTCGCCTTCTTCCTGCTCCGTCAAATAACTTTCCAGGATTGCCTTCCGCGACGGCCATCCCTGCTCTAAAAAGCCTGAACTAGCTTCTCAATATGACAAGCCTCTAAATGAACCATTCTAATCATGTCACGCTCCTCTGTATAGATAAACACAAGACATCTTTAAGTAAAATGATTGGTGTAACTAAATCTCTCTAGAAAAATCACTGTCTAGTTCCCGATAGGGTTGGATATTTTGAACATATTCTAAGACACCTTGAAATTGGTCTTCTTGGTCACGAACCGCCTTGTAAACGACATAAACAAAGGTTTCTTCATCCTTTTTGAACCACATAGTCACTTCATTTTTCTGTCCACTGCGCAGGAGTTCAAAGATTTTTTTGACCTTGTCAACAATTTTCGGTGGATGACAGAGTTCGACATTGCGTCCGATTTGACTAGGTGTCCGCTTGAAAATCATTTCCTCAACTGGATGACTATCATTGTAATATTGGAAAATGTCATCCTTGTTCACGAAGGTTAATTCCAATGGTAAATGATTAAGGATGAGATTCGCTTGTTCAAGAGTCAAATAACCATTGCCAAAAGGCTGTGGACTAGCAGGGTCCAGAACTGATGTGGTCGGTTCTTTTGGTGTGAAGGAGATAGTAAACTGTCCCTCTGGCGTATCAATCACCCGCACATTGGGATCGCTTGCCTGCGGTACAGATGATGCGTCCTTCTGCTCTGCTATTTCTCCAAAAGAAACCCGCTGGGGAACCCATTTTGCTGTAGGTTTCACAATTGCGTAGCCATAAGCATCACTTTCAGCGGCAATCTGCAACCAATCATCTTGTGTAAAAGTCTCCAGCAAAATCATTAGCAAAATCGCTTCTTCCTTGAAAACCATCTCTTCAAACTCAGTGGCGAAAATTTCAAAAGTTTGACGAACAGTTTCTATATCTCCATCTGGCAAGGTATCTAAAGCCTTGCGGGCTTCCTTAAAGAGCAGACGAATATCATCATCTACGCCCCACATAACCTTGGGTGGCGCATCATGACCATAGCGTTCCATGATTGGAAAGAAGAGTTTTTCCTTGCGCGTATAATGATGGTCAAACTGACCTAACAATTTATATTGACGTTGCAAACCTTGGAGAAGTTGGTCGCGCACTTCTTCCTCCTCCATTTGCTCATACTGCTCTAAAATCCGACGAATGCGCAATAAAGCTCCACGAAGTGCAAGATTTTCTTGTTTAAAGACATAAACAGGATGACCTTCTTGATCCATGTCTGCCACTTGGACATCCGATATAGCTCCCTTGAAAAGATTGGCATGAACATTACATAAGCCCATAACATCTTCGAAGGTAATCCCCGTATCGCTAGACATGAGTTCGTGTTCCATCATCGAAATCTCCAGCGCTGACACACCTGTAAAATGCTGATTAAATTGTTCCTGAACGGACTCCGCGCTAGCTCCGTTATGCAGGTCCAAGAGGATATTTTTTAAAATATCAATTCGCTGTTCACTCATCATTACCTCCTACTACCTGATACCCATTCCACTCTAAGGTTTGTTGGATTTGTTTCAACGAAATCTTGGTCATTTTAGAACCCATTTTCAGACTGGTCACCTTTCCAACTGTGTGAAGCATGGCAGGATTGGCCAGTGGGGAAAAACCAAGCTCAATCAGCAAATCTTTAACCTCCGGATATGCTTTAATCACTTCCGCTACAGGTGCATTTAAATCAATTAAATTATCCATTATTATCTCCCTCTATTAGTCTATAGGTAAAGCCAGCTGTCTGCATGGAAAAGCCATATTGCTTATAGAATTGGTGCGCTCCAGAACGTTGGTCAGTCAAACCAGAATTCAAGGCTAAGGCCCGACAGCCTTCTGCCCTAGCAAAATCCGAAACCGCATCTAATAACTTGGTCGCAAGTCCCTTTCGACGATGCTCAGACGATACAACCAAGGCAAGGATGCGACAATAAGCGCCGTCTGTTTCAAAGAAATACATTTTCTGAAAGCCAACAAATCCAAGGACTTGATGATTTTCCTCAACTACCAATAAATGGTAATCTGCTTGTTGCAGCAAATGCCTCCATCTAGTCTGCAAACTCTGCGCGTCTGTCGGATAACCCAAGTCTGCCATTAGCTGTATACAAGGAGTAATATCCTTGTCTTTAAAGGCTCTAATCACGCTCTATACCTCCGATGCGCCTAGGCAAAAAGCTTAGGTTCGTTTTCTTTAGTTTGTGTCAACATCACAGCGCAGTGGTTGATTGATAGTTTCGTTCGCGTTTTACGCTCCGAACCAGGTGGGCAGACGAACTCTTTATAAATTTGTCAAGTTCTTGTCCACTTCCCTTATTTCTAATTTATCAAAACGCACATTGTCAAGTCAAGTGCAACAAGTTCATTGATAACTAGAGATCCAGAGGTTAAGCTGTCTGGGCTAGCCCA
>NZ_JBIMJM010000034.1:0-19702 GCF_043674115.1 Streptococcus sp. A34
ATTCGAAAGAGAGAGCAGGGATGGCGGTCATAGCCCTTATTAGTTTTGAGCTTGTAGAATATTTCGATGAGGGTTGCGTTTGGATTTCTTTTGATGCAGTTTTTAATCCAGGTCAACTCTTGCTCGGTATGAGCCTTTGGATGCGGTGTTAGAGGGCGATGAGAGCGACCTTTCAGCGATTCTTTTGTGCCATCGAATCGCTTGTTCCACCGCATGAGAGAGGCTTTTGAGACCTTGTAGCGTCGACAGATGAAGGCGACAGAGGCTCCATTTCGGTAGGTTTTAACAGCGTGATAGCGTGTTTCCAAGGTATGTGGTAAATAGCGAAGATTTTGTGATATACTAGTCATGAGAAGATTTCCTTTTTGATGAGTAGGTGGTACTCTTATCATATCAGGGAATCTTCTTTTTGACTTCTAGAAGTCTCACATCTATTGTAACGCTACATGAAAAGCGTGTTTGAGAGTTGTTCCAACCTTGAAAAAAACCAAATCTTGTGCTAGAATATATTATTGAACTATGTCATCTGGCCTGGAATTTTTAGGTTCTTGTCAAATGGTTGTCAGCTATTGATGGATGTAGCTTACCCAAAGACGGAAGGGTATCCTTGTGACAGGTCAGACAAGCAAAATCAAGTTAAGTAGGAAGTACAGAATGGTTAGAAATATGCTCCGCTCCATTATTGAAAATGATAAGGGTGAGCAAAGAAAATTAGAAAAAATGGCGGACAAGGTTTTCTCTTATGCAGATGCCATGGAAGCCTTGACGGATGAGCAGTTGCAGGCCAAGACGCAGGAGTTTAGGGACCGCCTTGCCAAAGGTGAAACCTTGGATGAACTCCTCTATGAAGCCTTTGCCGTTGTTCGTGAGGGTGCGCGTCGTGTCCTGGGTCTCTATCCTTACAAGGTTCAGGTCATGGGTGGTATCGTTCTCCACAATGGTGACGTTCCAGAGATGCGTACTGGTGAAGGGAAGACCTTGACGGCGACCATGCCGGTTTACCTCAACGCCCTGACAGGTGAAGGGGTACACGTAGTAACGGTCAATGAGTACCTTTCTACTCGTGATGCGACTGAGATGGGTGAACTTTATTCATGGTTGGGTCTGTCGGTTGGGATCAACTTGGCAGCCAAATCACCTTTTGAAAAGCGTGAAGCCTATAACTGCGATATCACTTACTCCACCAACTCGGAGATTGGTTTCGACTACCTTCGTGATAACATGGTGGTGCGTGCAGAAGATATGGTACAGCGCCCGCTCAACTATGCCTTGGTCGATGAAGTTGACTCAATCCTGATCGACGAGGCCCGTACACCTTTGATCGTTTCAGGTCCTCAAGGCTCAGAAACAAACCAGCTCTATTTCTTGGCGGATAAGTTGGTCAAATCTTTGGATCGCGACGACTATATCATCGATGTACCGTCTAAAACTATTGGTTTGGCGGATTCAGGGATTGACAAGGCTGAGAAATTCTTCAAGCTGGACAACCTCTATGATATTGAGAACGTGGCTATTACCCACTTCTTGGACAATGCCCTCCGTGCCAACTATATCATGACCTACGATGTTGACTATCTGGTCAATGAAGAGCAGGAAGTCATGATCATCGATCCATTTACAGGTCGTACCATGGAAGGACGTCGCTATTCTGACGGTCTGCACCAGGCTATTGAAGCCAAAGAAGGTGTACCTGTCCAGAATGAATCCAAGACGTCTGCCTCTATCACCTATCAGAACCTCTTCCGTATGTATAAGAAATTGTCTGGTATGACGGGTACTGGTAAGACAGAAGAGGAAGAATTCCGAGAAATTTATAATATCCGCATCATTCCTATTCCAACCAACCGTCCAATTCAACGTATCGACCATGAAGACTTGCTCTATCCAAACTTGGAATACAAGTTTAATGCTGTAGTGCGTGATGTCAAAGAACGTTACCAAAAAGGTCAACCAGTTCTTGTCGGTACCGTTGCGGTTGAGACCTCTGACTTGATTTCTCAAAAATTGGTGGCTGCAGGGGTTCCGCACGAGGTTCTTAATGCTAAGAACCACTACCGTGAAGCCCAAATTATCATGAACGCTGGTCAGCGTGGTGCTGTTACTATTGCCACCAACATGGCCGGTCGTGGTACGGATATCAAGTTGGGCCCTGGTGTGCGTGAACTTGGTGGTCTTTGCGTTATCGGTACGGAGCGCCATGAGAGCCGCCGTATCGATAATCAGCTCCGCGGACGTTCCGGTCGTCAAGGGGATCCAGGTGAATCACAATTCTACCTATCCTTGGAAGATGATTTGATGAAACGCTTTGGTTCAGAGCGAATCAAGGCCTTCATGGAGCGGATGAACTTGTCTGAAGAAGAGTCTGTCATCAAGTCTGGCATGTTGACTCGTCAGGTTGAGGCGGCGCAGAAGCGTGTCGAAGGAAACAACTACGATTCTCGTAAACAGGTCCTTCAGTATGATGATGTTATGCGTGAACAGCGCGAGATTATCTACAGCCAACGCCATGATGTGATTACTGCTGAACGCGATTTGGGTCCTGAAATTCGCTCTATGATTCAGCGGACAATTGAGCGCGTGATTGACTCTCATAAGAGCTTCAGTCGTGAAGAGGCCTTGGATTCAATTCTCAAATTTGCTCATGTCAATTTGGTTGACGAGGAGAGTTTGCGCCTATCTGATTTGGAAGACCTCAGCTATGGGGAAATTGCAGATGAATTGTACGACAGAGCCATTGCGGTTTATGATTCACAGATTGCCAAATTAAAAGATGAGGACCGTATTCGCGAGTTCCAAAAAGTCTTAATTTTGCGTGTAGTGGATAATAAATGGACAGATCATATCGATGCTCTGGATCAATTACGAAATGCAGTTAGTCTGCGTGGTTATGCTCAGAACAATCCGATTGTCGAGTACCAGTCAGAAGCCTTTACCATGTTCAATGACATGATTGGTTCGATTGAGTTTGATGTGACGCGTTTGATGATGAAGGCTCAGATTCACGACAATATTGAACGTGAACGTGCAGCCCATGAGGCACATACAACAGCAGTTAAGAATATCATCCCACCGACTCGTGCAGTTCCGAAAGAGGCCTTTGAGGGTGTCGATCGCAATGCACCATGTCCATGTGCTTCAGGGAAGAAATTTAAAAACTGTCACGGAAGACAGTGACAGCTTTTCGAATAGATAAAGAATAAACAGAACAGGAGCGTGGTGGGGCAGGAATGAGTAGCCTCCCCGCTCTATTTTTTAGGTGAAAATGATTATTGGTCACGGTATAGATTTACAGGAAATCACAGCGATTGCGGCAGCAATGGAGGGCAAGCCCCGTTTTGTAGAAAAGGTGCTGACTGAATCAGAGAGAGAACGGTTTTCGATCCTGTCTGGGCGCAGACAAGTTGAATTTTTGGCTGGTCGTTGGGCGGCAAAAGAAGCTTTTGTCAAGGCCATGGGAACGGGGATTGGAAAAATCGGTTTTCAGGATTTAGAGATTTTGCCGGATGAGAAGGGGCGTCCAGTGGTCACAAAATCGCCTGTAGTCTGTAAAGTTTGGCTGAGTATCAGTCATTCAGGGAATTTTGTCCAGGCCAGTGTCATTTTGGAGGAAGAGGATGAAAGCTAGCATACATCGGCCCACAGTAGCTAAGGTGAAGGTGGGCAATATTGGTCACAACTTTGATAGGCTGACAGAGAATCTGCCAGCTCGAACGAAGAAGTTTGCGGTTGTTAAGGCCGGTGCCTATGGCCATGGGGCTGTGGAAGTGGCGCGTGAATTGTCATCCAAGGCAGATGGCTTCTGTGTTTCCAATATGGACGAGGCCTTGGAGCTCCGCCAGGCCGGTCTGGAACATCCAATTTTGATTCTTGGTGTGGTCCCAATCGACTGCATTCCTCTGGCCCGCCAGACAAATATTAGTCTGACAGTGTCTAGTCTGGATTGGTGGCACTTGGTGCAGGAGGCGGGATTGGAACTGGACGGCCTGTCTGTCCATATCAAGGTGGATACAGGTATGGGGCGTCTGGGTTTTCGGAATGTTGAGGAAATCACTGAACTGATTGAAGAATTGGCAGCTGCTGATGTAGATTTTGAGGGTATCTTTACTCATTTTGCGGCTGCAGACCAGGCGGACGATTGCTATTATCAGGAACAGTTGCAAAATTTCCGGAGCATTCTGGACCAATTGACAAGCCTGCCGGATTTGATTCATGCTAGTAATTCTGCGGCCAGTATCTGGCATCCAGATGCTGTTTTCAATATGATTCGCCTGGGGGATGCTCTCTATGGCCTCAACCCAAGCGGTCGGGAGTTAGAACTGCCCTATGCTCTTCTGCCGGCCCTGAGCTTGGAGTCCCAATTGGTACAGACGAAGCTCTTGGATGCGGGCCAAAAGATAGGTTATGGTATGACCTACGAGAGCCAGGGGGACGAGTATATCGGGACGGTGCCAATTGGCTATGCAGATGGCCTGTTGCGGGCTATGCAGGGATTCTCAGTTCTTGTTGATGGGGAGCCTTGTCCGATTGTTGGTCGTGTCTCCATGGATCAGATTACCATTCGTCTACCAAAACCTTATCCCCTGGGGACCAAGGTAACCTTGATTGGTCAGGATGGGGACCGAGAAATCACCGTCCAAGACTGGGCAGATTATGTGGGGACTATCAATTATGAGGTGGTTTGTCTGCTGTCTTCACGCATTTATCGACAATATATAGAATAGTTAGATGGGCTGGGAATATTCTCAGCTCTTTTTGCTTGTTGTAAAATTTGGGAAAGAATGACCGATTTTTCGGTTTCTACTTGACAAGTGAAGCATTATACAATATAATAACAAGTGGATATAACCAGTTTGATAGGAGGAATAGCATGCCAACCTATATTAAAGCAAAATCAATTATTCTTGCTGAACAAGAAATAGAAAACGCTTACTTAGAAATTACAGAAAACGGTCAGTTCGGTCAAATCTTGACAGAAGAGCCGACGGGCGGTCAAATCATTGACCATTCAGCTTATCACCTTGCACCGGGATTGGTCGATACGCATATTCACGGCTACGCTTCTCACGATGTCATGGACAATGACTTTGAGGGGATTAAGACTATTTCAGAAGGTTTGCTAGCTTGCGGTGTGACCTCTTGGCTTCCAACAACCCTGACAGATTCCACAGAAAATCTGGATGCAGTATGTGAAACCATTGGGAAACATGCTGGTGAGGAGACCGGTGCGAAAATTCAAGGTATCTTCCTCGAAGGACCATTTTTCACTGAAAAATACAAGGGTGCTCAAAATCCGAAATACATGAGTGATCCCTCTATTGAGAAATTGGACAAGTGGTACACTCTCTCCAATGGTCTGGTCAATAAGATTGCCATTGCGCCAGAGCGCGAGGGCGTTAAGGAATTTATCGAATTTGCCAACAGCAAGCAAATCCATACAGCGCTAGCGCATTCGGATGCGACTTTTGCACAAGCGCAGGCAGCAGTCGATGCAGGTGCCAATATCTTTGTCCATGTCTACAACGGGATGAGCGGTCTCCATCATCGTGAACCGGGTATGGTGGGCGCTGCGCTTAGTCTCAAAGATGTCTACGCAGAAATGATCTGTGACGGCCATCATGTCCACCCTGCAGCAGCTGAAATTGTTGTCAAAGCCAGAGGAGCGCAGGAAACGGTCTTGATTACGGACTGCATGCGGGCTGGTGGTATGGGCGAGGGCGAGTCTCGTCTGGGTGAATTTGAAGTCGTGGTCAAAGACGGCACAGCTCGCCTCAAAGACAGCGGTAGCTTGGCTGGTTCTATCTTGGAGCTTATCCAAGCGGTGCAAAATGTGGTCGAGTGGGACTTGGTCAGCCTGCCTGATGCCTTGAGAATGGCCTCTCTTGCACCAGCACGGTCTGTCAACATTGACCATGTCTGCGGTCAAATCGCTCCAGGTCGCGCAGCAGATTTCATTGTCGTGGATGATCAAGGTCAGCTCAAAGCAACCTATCTGGACGGTGTGAAGCGCTTTGGCTAAATTTCGTCATTTCGTTTATCTTTTATTGCTTTGTTATTAATTTGTTAGGCACTAGGCTAGCCTACTTAACTTTGTTTATCTCATTTTCCTAAGGAGGATTCTAATGACAAAACTACAACTTTCGCAAGCTAAGTTTGATCACATGACACGTTTGTCAAACAGTGATCAAGTCATTGCGGCTCTTGCTATTGACCAACGCGGTGCTTTGAAACGCCTTTTGGCGGCAGCTGCTGGTGGTGGTGAATTCGGCGACGATATTTTGATTGATTTCAAAAAAGTGATTTCAAGTGACCTGACACCTTATGCCAGCTCTATCCTTTTGGATGCAGAATTTGGTGTACCTGCGTCAGAATTGCGCCATGCGGACTGTGGCTTTATCGCTGCCTATGAAAAAACTGGTTATGATGCCTCAACTCCGGGTCGTTTGCCAGACCTTTTACCAAACTGGTCAGCAAAACGAATCAAAGAATTGGGTGCGGATGCCGTAAAAATCTTGCTCTACTATGATGTAGATGACAAGCCAGAAATCAACGACATCAAACACGCTTGGGTTGAACGCATCGGTAGCGAGTGTTTGGCAGAAGATATTCCTTACTTCGTGGAAATCTTGACTTACGATGCAAGCGACATGGATGTCACTTCTCGTGAATACGCAACCCTCAAACCACACAAGGTCAATGGCGCTATGCGTGAATTTAGCAAGCCACGCTACAATGCAGATGTGCTTAAGGTAGAAGTACCGGTTAACATGAACTTTGTAGAAGGCTACACAGATGAAGAGCCAGTCTACACTGCAGAAGAAGCAAAAGCCTACTTCAAAGAGCAGTCTGAAAGCACGCATTTGCCATATATCTACCTCAGTGCGGGTGTATCTGCAAAACTCTTCCAAGAAACTCTTGTTTTTGCCAAAGAGGCAGGTTCAGACTTCAACGGTGTTCTCTGCGGACGTGCAACTTGGAAAGATGCTGTGGCAATCTTTGCCAAAGAAGGTGAAGAGGCTGCTAAGGCATGGTTGGCAGACCAAGGTCGTCGTAACGTGGAAGAACTCAATGGAGTTCTAGCTACAACAGCCCGTCCTTGGACAGAAAAAGTAGAAGTGAAATAATCGTGAATTGCTAAGAGCCTGGGTTCAATCCTAGGCTCGCTTTCTTTAGTTCGTGTTAACATCTTAGCGCAGGGTTGATTGGCTTTCACAGTTTGGGGAACTGAGAAAGGTGGGAAATTGGGATTGTGAAACAATCCTCAACAATTCGCGTTTAACGCTCCAAACCTGTCCTAATGAATGATACGAACTCCGTTCGTTCAATTTTCAACCTCCAAAGGTTTCCCAAACCTTTCTGATGCGAACAATGTTCGCCTTATCTCCAACCTCCAACAGTCACTACTCTGACTGTTGGAGCTGTGCGGGGTGGGCTAAAACGGTCTGGGGATAGACCGTTTTAGTTCAACAACAAGAAATAAAGACTTGTTGACGAACTCTTTTTAGCTTTGTCGAGTTGAGCCCACTCCCTTTTTAAGTGGTTGAAAGCTCTAAAAATCTCGATAGGATCACTAAGTTAGGCTTAACAATAAATCTGTTTTTTGCTATAATCAAGGTATAGAATCCGTTTTCAAGAGGTGTCATCATGGAACTAAAAGAAGTCATGCAATTATTGGAAGAGATGAAGTTGGGGGTTTTTGCGAGCTTGGATCAAGATGGAAATCCGCATGCCCGTCACATTCATATCACAGCGGCCACTGAGGATGGAATTTTCTTCATGACCAGTCCCGAAACTCATTTTTATAAGCAATTAATGGGGAATCCGCGTATCGCTTTGACAGCCATGTCAGAAGATGGTTATCTGCTTCAGGTCGTGCGGATTGAAGGCTTGGTTCGTCCGGTGGAAAATGATTATTTGAAGACCATTTTTGCGGACAATCCTTATTACCAGCATATTTACAAGGATGAGGATAGCAATGACATGCAGGTCTTTCAATTGTATGAGGGGAAAGGCTTTTACCATAGTTTAACCCAGGGACATAAGTATGTCTTTTCAATTGGTAAGGGTGCATCTGGCACCATTCGGACCTTGTAAACTAGCCAAGAGGTGTAGATTTCTTCAAATTGTGGTAGAATAACAATTATATTATCTAAACAATGGGGGAAGACTTGTGAGAGAGGATATTAAACTCAACGAGAGAGCCGAGGTGCTGTCTGAGCAGCTAATTGCTGTTTTGGAAACCATTTATGATCCAGAAATTGAATTGGATATCTACAATCTTGGTTTGGTCTATGAAATCACTGTGGATGAGGCTGGTCTATGCAAGGTCATCATGACCTTCACGGATGCAGGTTGCTCCTGTGCAGATACCATGCCGGATGAATTGATTGCGGCTCTAAAAACCATTGACGGAATCGAAGATGCCCAGGTGGAAATCGTATGGTCGCCGGCCTGGAAAATGACCCGTATCAGCCGTTTGGGACGCATTACACTGGGGATTAGCCCAAGATAAAGGAAAAAAGTTGAAGATGGAGTGTCTTCAACTTTTCTTTGTACGACGGGCACGTCGTACATCTGAGGTGGAAGTCCTCTGTGGGGAGTCGCTACCGGTGAACCCGCTAGCGACTCCCAAGCCTGACTATCGTGAGGTAGTGGATTAAAACGGTCTGAGGAGAGACCGTTTTAAGTCTGACGCTAGAAACCAAGACCATCAGAGGAAGGGATAGCGACATCGTGGCACTACGAACAGAAACGTGATACAAAGGCGTATATAGCGGATAAGGTGGCAAAGAACACCAAAGTCCAAAAAGGTAGTCGTAGGCCTATCCGACGGTGGTTGCCGAAAGGAACCACAAAAACGACCCCGAAAGAAGTCGCTTTTATCGAAAATTGGATCAATAACTATCCCAAAAAATGTTTGGGCTACAAGTCACCGAGAGAATTTCTTATAGGTGGCTAACTCGGAATTGAAATTTGCCGTCCTTAAGATGAAAAATAAATAAACAAAAAATTTGTACGAACCATTATGAGACGATATAATTGTATGTATAATTAGCGATTATTGGAGAAAATATGAAAAACATTTTTAATGAAAAGCGAGAACGATTTGCTTTCCGTAAATTATCAATTGGACTTGTTTCTGCAACCCTAGCAAGTCTATTTTTTGTGACTTCTATTGCTACTGCCCCTTCAGTCAGTGCGCAGTCTATCAATTACACCTATGTGACCGAAGAAGAGTTGACTGATGCGGAAAAAGAATTGATTATTTGCGACTTGCCAGGTTTGGCACAAGCAACGGATTCTACCTACTATTTGGTTTATCGTCCTGTAGTGTCTACAGGTTCTGATTCAAAAATCTTACCTGAAACAGGTGTCTTGGAAAATAGTGCGATAGTTGTTGCAGGTCTATCTCTCCTAGTTGTTGCTGTAAAATTAGGCAAAAAAGGGAAGAAGGAATTTGCGGGAGTATTCATTCTTGCCGCAACGGGTGCAAGTTTCTTGGCACCGACAGGTTCAGCATTAACTAGCCATATTCTGGCTCAATTCAACCATGCGGTGGAACGTTCTGCAGGTCAGGCCTTGCCAGCGCCAGCTGAGATTGAAGGCTATGTTTATGTGGGCTATTTTAAAGATAGCAAGGCGGTAGAAGGGCTTCCAGCAGAGGAGGAGAAACCAGCTGATAATGGGAACCAAGAAATCGTAACCGAAGTTCCAAATACTGCTCCAAGTCATGAGCTACCAGCAGCTGATATTACTAAGAAGACTATCACAAAGATGGAAATCGTAGCCTTTGAGACTCAAACGGTTGAAAATCCAGCCTTGGCCGAGGGGACAGAAAAAATTGTTCAAGAAGGTCAAAATGGCGAGCGGACCATTACCATCAAGCAAACACTTGTAGACGGTCAGGTTCTGAAGGAAGAGGAAGTTTCATCTGAAATTACCAAAACTGCTACTCCAAAAATTATTGAAATTGGGACAAAGAAGGCTGAAGAATCTATCATAACTGCTCTTCCAGATACAGCACCAACGAACGAAATTCCAGCCTTGGAGGTTACAGAGAAAGTTGTTTCGCATACAGAATCGATTGCCTTTGAAACTGAGGAAGTCTATGATGATACTCTTCCAGATGGGACTAGATTGACTGTGCAGTCTGGACAAGCAGGTCAAAAGACAATTGAAACCAAGCAAACATTTATCGGTGATGTCTTGGTGAAGTCTGAGGCTGTGTCCGAAGCGGTTAGCCAAGCTCCTGTTCACCAAATCGTAAAAATTGGTACAAAACCAATTACTGCTCTTCCAGATACAGCTCCGACACATGAACTACCAGAAGTTGCCTTGACAGAAGATACGACGACCAACACCGAGTCCATTCCTTTTGAAAGCCAAATTATCTATGATGCTACTCTGGCTGAAGGAACTCGAAATGTGGATCAAGTTGGGCAAGCGGGGGTTCAGACGACAATTACCAAGAATTACTATGCTGACGGTGTCTTGATCAAGTCTGAGCAGGTTTCAAGCTCGGTGACAAGCTCACCAGTAACTGAAATTGTTCGCATTGGTACAAAGAAAGCTGATACAGTCACAACTGAGACGGAATCAGCTACAAAAGTTATTCCATTTGAAATCAGCTACCAAGACGATGCAACCCTTCCAGTTGGTGAAGAAAAAATTATTACGGCTGGTCAAAATGGACTTGCTACTGTTACAACAACCTACACTCTTGTAAATGGTGTTCGTCAAGAAAATCCAACAGTGACTGAAACTGTGACCACTCAGCCTGTGACTCAAGTAGTTGCACGTGGTACGAAAACGGCTACCCCAACTCCAATTGAACGCACAGAGACCGTTACAGAGACGGTAGAGATTCCATTTGAAACCAAGGTAACAGAAACAGCGGATCTTTATACAGATGAAGAGCAAGTAGTAGTTGAGGGGAAAAATGGAGGTAAGGAAGTTACCACTACTTATCAGACAATCAACGGAGTCCGTCAACCAAACCCAACAGTGACTGAGAAAGTCCTTGAAGAGCCAACAACGAAAGAGGTTCTCAAAGGAACAAAACCAATAGAGGGCACGGAAACCGAAACTAATCAAGTTGAAATTACCTTTGAAACAGAGTATGTTGACGACCCTACACTGCTAGAAGGTAAGACCAAAGTTGTAACGGCGGGTGTAAATGGCTCTAAGACAGTTACAACAACTTACCAGACTATCAAGGGCGTTCGCCAGGAAAATCCTACTGTAACAGAAGAAATTACCAAGCAACCTGTTAAGCAAGTCATTGCGCGTGGTACAAAGGTTGAAAAAGTACCACAAGTGATTATCACAGACTTGGTTGAAAATGATGATGCCAAGTCAGCGACAATTAGCTACAAGTTGACAGACGAAACCGCTAACTTCCAACGAGCTGTTGCTCTCCTCTATGATAATACAGGTGTCTTGGTACAGGAACAGGCAATTACGGATCCAAATGGCCAGTTAACACTTGAAAATCTTGATTTCTACACAGATTACACTGTTAAGACTAAGATTTTCTACACAATGGCAGAGCAGGAACAAAGCTCCGAACAAGAAGCTATTCTTGAAAGTATGCGCGAATTTGATTTGGTCTACAAGAAGATTGAGATCAAGGATATTGATGCCGTAACGATTTACCGTCGTAAAGATGGCAACTTTGTTGGCACAGCTCACTTGGAGGAATTGCCGACTTCAACAGAAGAGTTGTTTATCAAGGTAACATCTGATCGCTTTAAGGAAGTCTATCTACCAGTTTCAAGTATTGAAGAGACAAGCTTGAATGGGAAAACAGTCTTTAAAGTTGTCTCTGCCTTTGACCAACTGGTGCAGGATAAGGATGCGCAATATGTTGCAAACAGAGAATTTTACATTCCGAAGATGGCGACAGATGCCAATACCTACACCTCCTTCAAGGCTCTGCTTGAAGCTATGAAGGCCAACCCATCTGGTACCTTCAAACTAGGTGCCAACCTGGATGCTTCGGAAGTTCCTGTTGGTGATATTGCGTCCTATGTGACCAACTTTAGTGGAACCTTGTCAGGAACCAATGATGGCTATTTCTTCTCCATCAACAATCTGAAAGCGCCACTATTCTATAACTTTAGTGGAACCATTGAAAACCTTGACCTGAAGAATATCAACCTGAACACTACTACAAGTAATCCATTGGCAAGTCTTGCCATCAATGCAAACAACGCCAAGGTAACCAATGTGGCAGTTGAAGGAAGCATTCGCGGTCCTCAAAACGTTTCTGGTTTGATCCAATCAGCGACCAATACAACCATTAAAGATGTATCTTTCAAGGGCAGCCTCGAGACAACTGGTACTGGCGCAACCCTCATGGGAGGTATCTTGGGTAATGGTACTATGGCAAGTGTTGGAAACGCCAAAGTTGATGCGACGATTACTCTACCAGGTACGGAGAATCAAGTAGCTGGAGGTATTGTCGGTCGTACCATGCTCGTTTACGATGTACCAGGAAGTGTCTACAATTCTTACGCAACTGGTTCCATTGTGACAACTGAATCGGCAGCCATTGTCGGCGGCATTGCAGGTTCCAACCAAGTGACGGGTGCCTATGCTCGATATAGTGGTGAAGTCAACAATGTTATTAGCGATATGACTGGTACGACAAGCATTATCGGTCAACCAGATAACCCAACTGGTAAGATTAAGGGCGGTTTCACAACAACAACTGATAGTTTGACCAATGTTACTGTTATCTCTGATGAAGATGCACAAGCAAAAGTTGAAGCCATGAAGATTCAAGCGACCTCGTCAGATTCCAAACCTCTCAATCTTAACCCTTATTCTGTCAATTATTTAACACTAGATAAGGCTCAGGCTGACCATGAAATCGCCTACTACAACATGGAGAAAATCCTTCCATTCTACAACAAGGAACTTCTTGTCTACTATGGAAATAAGATTGCGACAGACGATAAGCTCAACAAGGTCCGTTTGCTGGATGTTGTACCAATGAAGGATAAGGATGTTGTTGCTGATGTCTACGCTGAGAAGGCCAATATCAATAAGATTATGCTTCACTATGCAGATGGCACGGTGGACTACAAGACAGTTTCTTATCTAGAAGACTTCAAGAACAATCACGTTGTCGAGTACACTATTTCAGGTACAGACTTGATTTACACGCCAGAATCATTCTTGAATGACAGAAGCGCCCTTGTCAATGACTTGGTAAGCAATCTGTCTGCTGTCACCCTAGATTCTGAAGCCATGAAGAAAGTAATCGGCTATCCAACAACCTTGAATGTCGATACTCAGACAGGTACTGCAAAAGATTTCTACTTTGGTGAAAGCTATGACCAAGTCATGGCCAACCTAGAAAGCAATGTTCGTAAATTGTTAGTTGCCAGTCTCAATGGACAAGGCCAGGCTTCAGAGACCTATATCAAGGAAAAAATTCTTAATAATAAAGAAGCCTTTCTTCTAGGTTTGACTTACTTGAACCGCTGGTATGACATCAACTACGGAACTGTGAATACTAAGGAATTAACCATTTTCGAGCCTGATTTCTTCGGAAATGATGCAGCATCAGCACTAGATATGATCTTGGCAATCGGAAATGGTGGCTACGATGTTCTTCGTGCCCATAACAACGTTACGACCTACGTGTCCGCCATGGCAAAACAAACTGCTAAGGCTTCTGTCTTTGACTTGGTTGAGTCCTACCGTAAACTTTTCTTGCCAAACATGACAGACAATGAATGGTTTAAGCAAACAACAAAAGCCTATATTGTTGAAAGCAAGTCGCAGGTAGCAGAAGCAGCAGCCAAGCAAGATGCTGCAGAAAAACACAGCAAGTATGCTCTCGCAGTCTATGACCGCATCACCAATCCAAACTGGGCTTACCGTCAAATGCTCCTGCCACTCTTAACCCTGCCACAGGAAGATATTTTCATCATTAGTAATCTAAATACCATGGCAATCGGTTCGTATGAACATTATGTTGAAGACTATTCAACAACAGAAAACCGTGATAAGGTACGTCAAATGGTGGATTTGGCAGCCCAACGCCAACGTGACAATGCGGACTTCTGGTATAAGATTCTCGATGAGACAAACCGTGAAAAACTCTTCGGTAGCTTGCTCAACAATGAAGGCTATATGATGTTCGGTCCTGATGGTAAGAAGGCCTACCGTAATCTGACCGCAGAAGTGGATGCTATTCAAGATTTCTATGGTCCAATCAACAAGTGGTATCGTGAACATTCATCTATTAAAACTGCCTATGCAGATGGTAAGGAAACTTACTATATCACCTATGATATGCTCGGTGATTATGGAACCACTTTGTATAGTCATGAAATGGTCCACAATCAGGATGGCTCCACCTATCTCCATGGCTATGGTCGTCGTATCGGTCAGGGAATGGAAGTTTATGCAGATGGATTGCTACAAAACGTTTCCTCGCTGGATAAGATGATTCTTGGTTTCAATGCCTTCTTCACAGATGATGTAGTCAACCGTGTCCATGTGGCTGATCCGGTGGAACGATTTAGCAATGAAGCGGACTTCAATGCTTACTTCCATAACCAATTTGATGCCCTTTACTTGTTGGATTACTTGGAAGGTATGGCTATTCTTGGAAAATCTGACGATTTGAAGAAAGATTGGCTCCGTAAGATTGACAACTACTATATTCAAACCAATGGTGTCAACACGCATGCTGGAAACAATGCACGTGAGCTGACCGATGCAGAAGTAGCTTCCTTGAAGACTTTCGAGGACTTGATTGATAACAGTATCATTGATTACCGTCAATATTTCGGACCTACTGGTGGTGCCAAGACCTTGACCAAAGAATGGTCACGTAATGGTTACCACAGTGTGCCAATGTTTGCAGCCAACTATTCTGCGCTTTCAAACCCATATGGCTCACCGGGAGATATCATGTTCCGTCGTATGGCCTTTGAATTGATTGCAGCTAAGGGCTATACAGAAGGCTTTATCCCATATGCATCTGGACAATTGTCTGACTATGCTATGAGCCAAGGCTCAACCATTTACGATACTTGGAACAAGAAAGATACAGGTCTGATTACTGATACGCACGTCTTGAACCAAGTCTTTAAGGGTCAATATGCAACATGGGAAGAATTCAAGAAAGCCATGTTTGCTGAGCGTGTTGAAAAAGCAGAGGCAGGAAAACTCAAGCCATTTACCATGCAGTATGAATTAGGTGTTGCTAACTCTACAAAAGAAGTGACAGTAACGACCTATGCCCAACTCCAAGCTTTGATGGAAGAAGCAATGGAAGCTGATACAAATGGAAGAATTTTCTATTCAACCAATAATGTCAACCTCAGTCGTGTTCATGCCCTCAAAGTAAAAGTTTATCAAGCCTTGATGAACTCTACAAATGACTTCAGGACGTCGATTTTTAACCCATAATCATAAACAAGTTGGTTTTGTGCCAACTTGTTTTTAGTACGACGGGCATGTCGTACATCTGAGGTGAAAGTCCTCTGCGGGCACCCGCTACCGATGAACCTAATAGCGACTCCCAAGCCTGACTATCGTAACCGCCCCATAACAAGGTATCTATTCAATCATTTCTTGCCTAGACTATCATCTAAAACGACATGCGTTAAAAGTTAGTTGAACCGCCGTGTGCCGAACGGCACGCACGGTGGTGTGAGAGGGACTAGTCTTAGTCCCTACTCGGTTTGATTTTTTAGCAAAATTCACACCAAAATCACATCATTACTTTTTGAGGTTTCGATAAAGGTATGACTCCCTTAGAATTTAGGGAAGCATACCTTTTTAAAGTACAAACATTTTTAACTATTCATTTTATCTGGGGATAGACACAAGCGTTCTCTCTTTTTTGATATATATGACCTGTACACGTTCATCACAAGTTCATCTGCTAGGTGTACTCTGTTAGAAGCATGGCATTGAGCACAGAATCATTCGACCTCAGAAACCGAAACATAATGGCAATGCTGAAAGCAGACATCGAAATGACAAACGCCGCTTCTATCAGCATGTAACCTTCTATTCCTATGATGATTCTATCAAGCAGATTCAGTGCTTTCTTTACTGCTCCAATCGACTCCCCCATTCAGACTGTAGTCTAGGTATCTTTTATCGCGATCAGCAAATTTCTACTAGTAATATAGCTGAATATTTAGATTGCTTGAAAATGGCATTTTAAGCCTCACTTCATTGACAATGGTGCCGTGGTAATTAGTAACATTCTTGATTCGATTACCATTTTGTTTGGTGAAGAGCAGTCACTATATTAAATAAATAAGTGTGCAACCTTTTTTTAACAACAAGTTGGATGTAATATGAAAAAATTAGGTAAATTCGAGTGTGTATTGGAGTATTCTCCTTGCTTTTTAAGGAGGAATGGGATATAATTATAGCATTTGAAACAGTAAATTAATTCATTGTTTCATAGAAAATTTGGAGGGCATTTCATAATGAAACGCAAGAAATCATTCGACTGGTATGGAGCGAGACAACGTTTCTCAATTCGTACTTATCATTTCGGTGCGGCGAGTGTTTTGCTAGGTTTGACATTGGCAACTGGCGCTCAAGCTGTACAAGCAGAAGAGCTTGTTGCTGACACTACTGTCACAAGTAGCATTCAAAGTCCGGCGACAACCGACACGACACCAGCACTTACGACGGAAACTGTTACGCCAGCTGAGCGGACAGCAACCGTCGATTACGTGGTTAACTATGTCTTGGAAGACGGCACACTTGTCAACGCTGGTGTGAAAACAGCTACCGTTACGACGACAGAAGCAGTTGCATCAACTAGCGTTGAAGTAGCAGTCGAAGTACCTGCCGGCTATGAATTGGCGCAAGGTCAAGCGACAACTGTAACCCAAGTTGTTACCGAGGGCGCTGAAAATCTTGTTACCGTTCAATTGGTTAAAAAAGCTGAAGAAGTAGCTCCAACTACTGAAGTCGCAACAGCAGCACCTGCAACGACAACTGAAGCTGCAACAGACGCTACAGAAGTATCAGTACCTGTGACTGCTGAAGAAGCGAAAATTGTCCTTGAGCAAAACATTTCTGAAGCGGTTGTCTTGTCAGACGAAGCAAATCGCCTCTATGCAGCAGAACCAGAAGGCAATGAGTCTTTGAAAGCAGCTGCAGACGCAACGAAATTGACTGTAACTGAAGCTACTACAGTCTTGAACGATTCAGTAGCAACTCTTGTCCAAGTAAACGCTCAAATCGACGCAGTTCGTACAAACGTAGAAGCGCTTGCTTTGGAATTGCGTAAATTCTTGGGGACAGATGTTATCGAAGTAGCTTTGAATAACTCTCTTTCAGACCTAAAAGTTGGTGATGGAACAGGGATTCTCATCGAAACAGGCACAACTGCGACACCTTCTATGGATGATGTGAATGGAGCAGGGATTAAAAACCACACTCTTCGCACAGGGATTGCTGCAACCTCAGAGACAGGGTGGTACACTTTCGAATCCTATGATTTCCTTGCTTACAATGAAAATCAGCCAGCGGTTTATATTAAAGGTGCACCGATTGATGCCTACATTCGGTATTCATTAGATTCAAATGCTAATACCTCAACAGTTTTAGCTGAATTGGTAAGTACTACAAGCGGTCAAGTACTAGAAGCTCATACACTTGAGCAAGGTGCAAGTGTAACTCTCACATATCCTCAAACAGTTAATTCCAATAATGAAACTGTTACTATTACTTACGATGCTACCACGGCAACTGAAGGCAGTACACAAGGTATGATGGTCCTTAAAGGTACTAAAGATGGCAACGTAATAGACTATAATTATATGATTGTTCCTGATTACCAAATCAATACAACCAGATATGTTGTGGAAGATGGTACAGTATTAGCGACATATAGTCTTCAAACCATTGCAGGTCAACCAGTTACGCCTTCTGGACAGCGTGAATTTAGTGGTTATGCTTATAAGAGTACTACAAAAGAAGTTGTGCAAGGAGGTTTACCAGCCGGAACTGTTTATATGGCTGGTAAAGTTAATGAAAGTACAGTACATTATAAAGCTATTCGAAAAGTAATTTCAGACTCTCAGGTTGTAACTGAATACTATTTCTTAGATCCGACCTATACTGGTACAGTAGATTGGGAAGGTACCGATACTACAGGGTTTATCAAACTTATCGAAACTAGTCCGTTAACTTATACAGATGGTAAGACTTATGACTATAACAAAAACCCAAAAATCTATGCTCCTTATACAATCGATGATGCCTCTGGCTTAATGATATTCAAAGAAAGTCCAGAAAATGCAAATGGGTCTAAATATCGTGTTGTAGCACAATGGTCAGGTTCTGGAGAAGCTGGTAAGTACGGTAGAATTTTTATTGGTACTCAAGTTTGGTCAACTGCTGTAGAATTAAAGGACTACGAGTTTAAATGGAGAACAGGTCTAAATGGAGACAAGTTTGATAATCTTGGATATGCTCCATTCGGTATTCAACAGAATTTGAGAAATGCCGCAATTGCGACTGCGTTCGAAACGACTCACATCTACACACCAATTCCACAAGAAGCTATCATCCGCTACCAAGTTGAAGGTGCGGCAGATTTCTTGGAAGATTCAGGTACCTTGACAGGTAACCCAGGTACAGACATCACTTACTCAACAGAAGCTACCATTAACAAGTATAAGAAATTGGGTTATGAGCTTGTATCTGACAACTTCACAACAGAGGCTGGTCAAGATTATGACTACGACGAAGGTTTGCAAGAATTCCTTGTTGTTATCAAACCACGTGTTGTTGATGTTCCTAAGACTGTTGTACCAGGTGACCCAGTTGATCCAACAGATCCAACCTCACCAGTATGGCCAGATACAACAGGCAACTTGGAAACGACTCAAGGAGTTACTCGTACAGTTGAGTACAAGTATGAAGATGGCACACCAGTTCGTATAGATGCTGCAGGTAACGTCTTGCCGAAAAACTCTACAGAAGGTACTCCATTTGTTAAGACTGAAACAGTAACCTTCACTCGTCCAGCTCAAGTCAACCTTGTAACTGGTGAAGTAACTTATGGTGAGTGGGCAGCTGATACGACAGATACTCTTAAAGGTAATGTCCTTCCACAAGTTCCAGGTTATACAGCAAGCCGTACTACTCTTGAGGGTGCAGATGCGCCAATGACAGAGACAATCAATGCTAAGACAGTTGCGGCAACTGATGCTGATATCAACGAAGTTGTTTACTTTGCTGAAAATCCTAAGTATGGTGATGTTGTTGTTAACTATGTAAACACAGACGGCAAAGTCATCGCAACCCCAGTTGTCGATACAAACGATGCTCTTGTAGGTACTGACTACTCAACAGCTGATCGCGTTCCAGAGAAGATTGTTGAAGATGCTACTGGCGATGTTTACTACTATAAAGAAATCAAACCTGAAGATGCAGCGAAAGAAACTGGTACAGTCGTAGAAGGTATAACAGAAGTTACCTATGTTTATGAAAAAGCTGGTAATGTTGTTGTTAACTATGTGACGGAAGACGGTACGCCTATTAAGACACCTGTAAACGATGAAACAAACGCTAAACCAGGAACTGAGTACAACACAACTGATAACAAACCAACTGAGATTACTGGTGAAGATGGTTCACGTTATGTCTTGATTCCATCTAAGACAATTGGTTCTGAAACAGGTACTGTTGAAGGTGGTAAGAC